>JALWUZ010000168.1 GCA_027079895.1 Anaerolineae bacterium | reverse complement strand
GCTCACGTTGGGTTGCTGCTCTGTACTGCTCTGGATTAGGTAATCCTATTACGAGAATAGAGAATGGATGAGATTACGCTTTTGTCCCTAATTGCCCGAGGGGAAAACAAAGAGGTTGATTTCAAAGAGAAACTACCTCTTACTTCCAAGCAAGAAAAGGCTGAGTTTGTAAAGGATTTGGTAAGCTTAGCAAATTCGTCATCTGACGCAGGGTATTTACTAATTGGTGTCAATGATGACAAATATATCGTGGGAAGTGAGCCCCTCCCAGATGAAAGGATTCAGCTAATAGCATCTACATATATTACTCCCGCGCTTGATTTAATGTGCTTTAACGTGCCCATGACAACGCCGACTTTGCCTCTAGTTGGTGTAATTCAAGTTCGAGCAACCAAAAAGCCACACAAAATAGCAAGAGCAATTGGTCACTTGCACCAAGACGACGTATTTGTTCGGCGTGGTTCTATCGTGGTCAAGGCGAGCCCTGACGAAATTATCAGGATGCACACTGCTACGACAAGAACGTTTTTCTCAGCACAAACGTCTACAGAGGTAGATGAAAAACAAATGCGTTTCAACCGAGTAAAAGCAAATCGTTCTTCTTGGAAGGAAAGGGAAGAAGACTTGAGGTGGCTTCGAAAGAATACCAGTGGTGTTGAACTGGGAGAGGTGCTGTTCTGGGAAGTAAAGGGATGGGAGGCGCGAGATATCGAATCTGTGGGCAAAGATGCCAAGGCATTGTTAGATCAATCTATTGAGTTAGGATTTGACAATTCAGAAGTTTACTACTTAAGAGCCGAAGCAAACGGCGCTTTATGCAATTACGGCTTGGCTCTTCAGGATATTAACACTGCCTTAGAAAAAGCAAGTGACCAGCACAGTATGGTCAAATATGTTGCTCTAAAAATAGATATTCTGCTCGCTATGAGGAAGTTTAAAGATGCGGCTCGTTTGATTGCTTGGGGTAGGAGCAATAATGAAGATGAACTTCGTAGTTGGTTGGGAGGTGTTGGTTCGGAATCATTCGAGGATGTTTTTCGTAAATATCTGCTATTGTCACAATTTGGGAGTTGGAAACTCCACGAACCCTTTAAGACCGCTCTGATTGCATGGGCTTTGTGGAATGGGAGACAGTTGAGAGAGATAATCAAATACTCGCCAAGCGATATTCGTATCAAAACAGGTTTAGATTCCCTAGAAGAAGAAATACCAGGCACTAGGTTAATAATTAGAGATGTATTAGGAGAGAAGTTGTGGGAGTTGATGGTCAACGACGATGAAATATCGCTGACCCATAGGTTTCAGAGGGTAAGAGATCAATTACCAAGCGATTATTGATGGCTTCGTCCACGCTACCCAACACCGCGTTAAGCCGACCCGCCTTCGGCGGTAGGTACGCGGCGCGATTTTTGCAAATTTGGGCTATTCTCAAACAACGGCGCATTGCAAACACGGCGGGCGGCTTACGCCTACGTTAGGCCGTCCGATACTGCGTGGAACAGTTCAGTTTCTGACAATGTGGATAATTACATGCCATCATTTAGTCTCAAATCAATTTTCGTTGTAAATGGAGCGTGGCGTTGGGTCTGGCAACTTTTGTTTTACGTTGTGCTGCTGATACTCAGCGTGGGAATCATTGTGGGGGGATTGGCATGGCTACTGATTCAAGTAAACGTCATGCCATCCCTTGGTCAAAAAATCCAGGGTTGGTTGCCTTCACTTGGATACGTATTGATTCAACTTACCTTCTATGTTGTTGTATTGGGCGCAACACATCAGGCTCAACGCTGGCTACGGCATAGCACACTGGGCGCATTGGGCCTGCGCTTGCAGGGAAATTGGATCAATGATCTGCGCACCGGTCTGGGACTGGGCGTGTTGATGATGGGTGTTTCAATTGGCCTGTCTGGACTAATGGGCTGGTATCACCCGCTGGGTTTTTCCTGGCAGTTTCGGCCCTTGTCTGAGTTGATACCTGCACTTGTGGTGTCTTTTTTTGCCAATCTCCAGCCCGGCTTACTGGAAGAAGTCGTTTTCCGGGGCTACATCCTGCAGAGTTTGGCTGACCGCTGGGGTATGCGTGCGGCAGTGTTGTCATCTTCAATACTGTTCGGTTTGATGCATTTGGGCAGTTCAGGAG
>JALWUZ010000167.1 GCA_027079895.1 Anaerolineae bacterium | reverse complement strand
CCCCGCCACTGGGCCGCCGTCGAGGAGGTCAGCCCCTTCGTCTGCCGCCACAACCTCGTCTACTGGCGGAACGAGCCCTGGCTGGGGGTCGGGGCCGGAGCGCACTCCTGGGCCGCCGGCCGCCGCTGGGCCAACCGGCGCCATCCCCGCGCCTACATCGCCGCCCTGTCGTCCGGGGACTCGCCGGTGGTCGAGGAGGAGGTCATCAACCGCCGCCTGGAGATGGGGGAGACGATGATGATGGGCCTGCGTCTGGCCGAGGGAGTGAGCGCGTCCCGCTTCCGCTCCCGGTTCGGCCTGGAACTGGCGCAGGTGTTCGGAGAGGAACTCGCCGCCCTGGTGGAGCGCGGACTGCTGACCTGGGACGGTCGCGCCGCCCGGCTGACGGCACACGGGCGGCTGCTGGGCAATCAGGTTTTCATGGAGTTCCTGTGAGGAGGAGACATGCAAGCAGCGATTGACTTCGGCATCAGCAACACCGACGCCGTCGCCCGCGTGGACGGCGGCCTGCGCCACTGGACACTCCCCTCTACCGGTGGCCCTCCGACCGTCGCCTTCGTGCGGCAGGTGCTGGCAGCCGGCGGGCTCGCCCCGGAGGAGTTGAGCCACTTGGCCGTCACTGGCGGGCGGCATCAAAACCTGCCGCCGCGCATCGCGGAGTGCGTCCTGCTCCACGTGGGGGAAGTGGAGGCCATCGGGCGCGGGGGGCAGGCGTTGGCCGGATACGGGCCGGAGGACGACGCGCCGGTGCTGGTGGTGAGCGCGGGTTCCGGCACGGCGATCGTCGAGGCACGGGGGACATCCTACACCCACATCTCCGGGACGGGAGTCGGCGGCGGGACGCTCCTGGGACTGGCGCGGCTGCTACTGCACACCACCGACCCGCACGAGATAAACGCCCTCGCCCAGACCGGCGACCCCAACCGGGCCGACCTCGCGCTGCGAGACGTAGTCGGCGGGCCCATCGGCCACCTGCCGCCGGAGGCAACGGCCGTCAACTTCGGGCGACTGGGCCGCCGCCCCGTCCCCGGCCTCTCCCGCGCCGACCTGGCCGCCTCCCTGGTGACGCTCGTCGGGCAGGTGATCGGCCTCATCGCCGTCAACGCCGCCCGCGCCCGCGCGATCGAGCACCTCGTCGTCATCGGCCACCTGGTGGATATGCCCGTCATACGCCGGGTGCTGAACCAAGTGGGCGACATCTACAACCTGGATTTCACCATCCCCCCGCAGAGCGGCCAGGCGACGGCGTTGGGCGCCCTGCTGGCCCTGCCCTGAAGGTTTGAATCCGGTTTGACTCTCTCCCAAAATAGTGTATAGTTCGGCCATCAGGAGTTCGGGAGGAGGCGGTGGCACGGAAACACATTCTGGTCATAGAGGACAACCCGGAAACCCAGCAGATGTTGGCCGAAGTGGTGCTGGCTCCCAAAGGATACCTCCCCATCGCGGCCCTGGACGGCGAGGAGGGGTTGCGGCTGGCGGAGGAGAAGCACCCCGACCTCATCATCCTCGACATGCGGCTTCCGGGGATGAGCGGGCTCAACGTGCTGAAGGCATTGCGCGAGCGCGGGTTGGACATCCCCGTCATCTTTACGACCGTCCGCGAGTCGGTGGAACTGGTCGTGCAGGCCTTCCGCCTGGGAGCCAGGGACTACATCATCAAGCCGTTCGACCCGCTGGAAATGCAGGAGGCCATCGAAAGGGTCCTGGGGGCCAGCACCCTGCGCGAAGACCGCGACCAACTCACCCGCCGACAGGTGGAGGCCAGCGAGCGGTTTCAGCGGCAACTCCAGGAACTGAACATCATCTACACAATTGGCCGCTCCGTCACCTCCTTGCTCGACCTGAACCAAGTGCTGAACCGCGTCGTCGAGGCGGCGGTCTTCCTCGCCGACGCCGAGGAGGGGTTGCTGCTCCTGCTGGACGAGGACGGGGACGAACTCTACCTGCGGGCGGAGAAGAACGTGGACGAGAAAGTCGCCCGCACCCTGCGCGTCCGGGTGGACGACACCATCGCCGGACAGGTGATCCAGAGCGACCAACCGGTGCTCATCTCAGGCGAGACGTCCAAAATCGTCACCGGATACCTCACGAAAGCCCTGCTCTACGTCCCGCTCCGCTCGCCGAACCGCGGCGTCATCGGCGTCCTG
>JALWUZ010000166.1 GCA_027079895.1 Anaerolineae bacterium | reverse complement strand
GTTCGGCGTGGACCCCGCCATCTTCACCCCGCGCCCCCCGCGCCGGCGGGCCGGGGAGCCGTTCACCATCGGCTACGTGGGGCGGCTGGTCAGGGAGAAAGGCGTTGACCTGCTGCTCCACGCGCTGCGTGACCTGCCGGGCGACTGGCGCCTGCGCGTCGTCGGGGACGGGCCGGAACGGGCCCACCTGGCGGCCCTGGCCGCCGCGTCCGTCGGCGACCGGGCGACCTTCGAGACCGCCATCCACTCACTGGCGATGCCCGCCTTCTACCGCCAATTGGACGCGCTGGTGCTCCCCTCCCGCTCCATGCCCAACTGGGTCGAGCAGTTCGGGCGGGTGCTCATCGAGGCGATGGCCTGCGGCGTCCCGGTCATCGGCTCCACCTGCGGGGAGATTCCGGCCGTCATCGGCGAGGCCGGGCTGACCTTCCCGGAGGAGGACGGCGACGCGCTGCGTGAGGCCCTCATCCACCTGATGGAGGACACGGAGCACTGGGCCCAACTCGCGCGGCGCGGACGGGAACGGGTGCTGAGCCGGTATACCCAGGCCCAGATCGCCGCGCAGACCGTCGCCGTCTACCGCCGGATGCTGGCGGGGTGAGAGCCGCCCCGCTTTCACACTACGACACGAGAGGAGCGAGTTATGTTCACCACTTTCGAGGACGCACGCCGTTACGTAGAGGAACGGGACGTGCAGATGATTGACCTCAAGTTTACCGACCTGTGGGGCCGCTGGCACCACCTCACCATCCCGGCGGGCCAGTTCACCCCCGCGCTGATGGAGTCTGGCGTCGGCTTCGATGGCTCCGCCGTCGGGCTGAAGTCGGTCAAAGCGGGGGACATGGTGCTGGTGCCCGACCTGGAGACCGGGTTCCTCGACCCGTTCTGGGAATTGCCGACCCTCAGTTTCATCTGCACCACGTTGGAGGCGGACACGAAGGCGGACTTCCCCAACGACCCGCGCAACATCGCCCGCCGGGCGGAGGAGTACCTGCGGCGGAGCGGTATCGCCGACCGGAGTCAGTGGGGGCCGGAGTTCGAGTTCTACGTCTTCGACAGCGTCGCCTACGAGAACGAGATGAACCGGGCCGGGTACAGCGTCGAGTCGGGGGAGGCGGCCTGGCGCAGCGGCGACGGGGGGCACGGGCACTACATCCCGCTCCACGGCGGCTACCACGCCATCCCGCCGCAGGACACGCTCTACAACCTGCGGGCCGAGATGAGCCGCTATCTCCAGGAGATGGGGGTGCCGGTCAAGTACCACCATCACGAGGTCGGCGGGCCGGGGCAGTGCGAGATCGAGACGCCGCTGATGGGGCTGGTGGAGTCCGGCGACACGACGATGATCGTCAAATACGTCGCCAAGATGACCGCCCGGCAGCACGGCCAGACGGTCACGTTCATGCCCAAGCCGATCTACGGCGAGGCCGGGTCGGGGATGCACTTCCATCAGCACCTCTTCCTGGGCGACCGAAACGTGTTCTACGACCCCGACGGCTACGGCCTGCTGAGCCAGACCGCCCTGTACTACATCGGCGGCCTGTTGAGCCACGGCCCCGCGCTGCTCGCGCTCACCAACCCCAGCACCAACTCCTACCGGCGGCTGGTGCCGGGGTACGAGGCCCCGGTCAACGCCTTCTTCTCCTCCGGCAACCGGAGCGCGGCGGTGCGGATTCCCCGTTACGCCACCCGCCCCGACCGGGTGCGAATCGAGTTCCGCCCGCCGGACGCCACCGGCAACGTCTACCTGTCGCTGGCGGCCCAACTCCTGGCCGGTCTCGACGGTATCCGGCGGCGGATTGACCCGACCGCCGCCGGGTTCGGGCCCATAGATGCCGACATCTTCTCCTGGAACGACGCCCAGCGGGCCGCCATCCGCTCGCTGCCGGCCTCCCTCAAGGAGTCTCTGGAGGCCCTGGCCGCCGACCACGAGTTCCTGCTGGCCGGGGGCGTGTTCGAGGAGGATTTGATCGAGCGGTGGATCGCCTTCAAGATGGAGGAGGAGTACTACCAGGTGCGCAACCGCCCCCACCCCTACGAGATGGAACTGTACTTCGACGTGTAGGCCGCCTCCCGCTCGCAGTCGAAGGGGTAGGCGACGAGGGGTAGGCGATGGCACTGCCATCGCCTACCCAGCGGCGCATTGCC
>JALWUZ010000165.1 GCA_027079895.1 Anaerolineae bacterium | reverse complement strand
GTTTCGAGCCCTTTCGTCGCTCCCGTTCGATCACCTGACGCCGTTCCTGCCCCCGCTCACCCCGCCGTTTGCTTCGTTTCGGGCATGCCGGAGGGGGCGCGTCGGCTCGGCCAACCCCCCACGACTTACCGGCCTCCCCCGTTCCCTCAATCCCCTCTTTACTCTATGAGCCAGGTGTTTGCTTCGAACCCCCTCCCGCGTCCTCTGATTGACAGTTCCGCCGGGGCATGGTAGAATGTCGCCCGTCGGGGAGGGATGACCGAGTGGACGATGGTGACGGTCTTGAAAACCGTTGTGGCTCTCAGGCCACCGAGGGTTCGAATCCCTCTCCCTCCGCCAGCACAACGAAATAGGTCGTTCGGGGAGGTGCCAGAGTGGTTGATTGGGGCCGCCTGCTAAGCGGTTGTGGGGCTAGTAACTCCACCCAGGGTTCGAATCCCTGCCTCCCCGCCAGTGATGGAAGCCGGGTTTCCTGACGAAGCCCGGTTTCTTTTTGAGACTATCGGAGATGAACCGCCTGCGCTTGCCACAACTGTACATCCTCCTCCTGGCTCTAACCCTCTCGCTGAGCGGCTGCGGTAAGTCGGGGATGTCCCGCCCGACGCCGACGGCCAGCCCGGCCCCCACCTCCACGCCGACGGCCACGCCGACCGACATTCCCACGCCAACTCCGACTGCTACGCCATCGCCCACGCCGACCCCCACGCCGACGCCGACCATCCCCCCCGCCGAGTGGCTCTCCGAGGCTGACCGGGCGATGCACAACGGCGACTACGAGGCCGCCGCCGATGCCGCCCTCCGCGCCTTGAACGCCCGCCCCGGCCGCGACGAGGAGGCCCAGGCCCGCCTGAAACTGGGCACGGCCTACCTCCGGGACGGCGACTACGCCGCGGCCATCGTCGCCCTCCGTTCCCTCGTCGCCGCCGACCCGGAGAGCGACGCCGCCCACGACGGCCACTTCCTCCTGGGCGAGGCCCTGGTCGGCGCGGGGCAGGTGCTTTCGGCGACGGCGGAGTACCGCGCCTACCTCGAAGCGGGGACGGTCATCACCCCCTACCTCGACGAGTGGCTGGGGGACGCCTTCTACGCCGGAGGGGTGTACACTGAGGCCGTCGCTGCTTACGCCGGGGCGATCGCCCAGGCCCCGACCCGTTCCTTCGAGGTCGGCCTGCGGGAGAAACTGGCCCTGGTCTACGTCGCCATGCAGGACTTCCCGGCGGCCTACGGGCAGTACGAGGCCATCTTGAACGTGGCGCAGATTCCGGCCTATCGCGCCCGCATCGAGCACCAGTACGCCGAGACTCTCATCCTGGGCGGCGACACCCAGGCCGGCTACGACCGCCACTTCCTCGTCGTCACGACCTACCCGACCGAGTACTACGCCTACCTCTCCCTGGTCGAACTGGTGGAGGCGGACTATCCGGTGGACGACTTCCTGCGGGGGAAGGTGGACTACTACGGCGGCGCGTACACTCCGGCCATCGCGGCCCTCTACCGCTACATCAACGCCCACCCGGAGACCCATTCCGGCGACGCCCACTGGTACATCGGGCTCTCCTACCTGGCCCTCGACGCCCCCGACGAGGCGGCGGCCGAGTTCCAGATGCTCATTGACACCCACCCGGAGAACGGGCACGTCGGCGACGCCTGGATGGGGCTGGCGCAATCCTACGCTCTCTCCGGCCTGGTGGACAGGGCCGTGGCGACCTACCGCCAGTTCGCCGACCGCTATCCCGAACATCCCCGCGCGCCGGAGGCTCTCTGGGAGGCGGCGCAACTCCTAGAGCGGAACGGCGACCGTGCCCAGGCCGCCGAGTCCTATCTGGACTGTCACGTCCGCTACCTCAACTCCGACTACGGCGACCGGGCTCTCTTCCGCAGCGGATTGCTCTCCTACCTGGACGAGAAGCAGACGGACGCCGCCGTCGCCTGGGACACGTTGGCGGCGATCTACCCCCAGTCCGACTACCGGCCGGCCGCGCTGCTCTGGCTGGGGAAGGTGCGTCTGAATCAGGGGGACACCGACGGGGCACGGGAGGTGTGGCAGCAGGCGGCCGAGGCCGACCCGACCGGTTACTACGGCCTCCGGGCGCGCGACCTGCTCGCCGACCCGTCCGCGCCGCTCATCCCCCCGACGGAGTACCATCCCGTTGACGACCCGGACGCCGGCCGGGCGGAGGCGGAGCGCTGGCTGGCCGATTGGTGGCCGGGTGGGGGGGAGTTGCGCCTGCCCGACCTATCCGCCGACCGCCGTCTGCAACGGGGGCTGGAACTGTGGCGTCTGGGCCGCTTCGCGGAGGCGAAGGATGAGTTAGAGGCGGTGCGGTACGCTTACTCCGGCGACCCGCTGGCGCAGTACGAATTGGCCCTGCTCTTTCGGGACATCGGCCTGTACCGCTCGTCCATCATCTGCGCGGCGCGGCTGGTGGCCCTCGCGCCGGTCACGCGGACGGTGGACGCGCCGGAGTTCATCGCCCGGCTGGTGTACCCGGCCTACTACGAGGATTTGGTGCTGGCGGAGGCGGCGGAGTGGCACCTCGACCCGCTGCTGGTCTTCGCCCTCATCCGCCAGGAGAGCCTGTTCGAGAGCATCGCCCGCTCCTCCGCCAGCGCACACGGTCTGATGCAGGTCATCCCCTCGACGGGGGCGCAGATCGCCGCCGAACTGGGCTGGCCGCCGGACTACGACACCGACGACCTGTACCGTCCCAGTGTCAGCCTCCGCTTCGGCACCTACTACCTGGCCCGTCAGCGCGACCGGTTCGACGGGCGGCTGGACGTGGCGCTGGCGGCCTACAACGGCGGGCCGTTCAACGCCGCCCGCTGGCTGGAAACGGCCGGCGACGACCCCGATCTGTTCCTGGAACTCATCACGCTGCGGGAGCCGCGCCTCTACATTCGGCGCATTCGGGAGCACCTGGCGGCCTACCGGAGGCTGTACGGGGGTGGTGCTTCGCGTAGTCAGTCTGATTAGCCCAGCCGCGCCTGGCGAATGGCTGGTGCGGTGGCTTCGCGTAGTCAACGTACCCAAGCGCGGCTAGTCCGGCGGCCAACGACCAGGGCTTTTCAGGGTTCTTGCTTACGGTCAAAGGGGTAGGCGATGGCAGTGCCATCGCCTACCCCGCGTTCTCCAACAGCGTTTGTCATTTCTTCAGCCGTCCCGCGAAACGTCTGTACTGGGCAGGGTTCATCTCTTTGACCAGCCGCACCAGGTCATCCAGCCGATCCCGACGGACGCAATGGGCCAGCAGCAGTTGAATCTTTTGCCTCTTGCTCATCCCGGTGCCAAATTCTTCATAGAGGGTGGGGAAGTGGTCAAAGCAGAGGGTGGTCAGTTCATCGTCGCTAAAGGCGGCGGAGAGAAGGTCACGGATGGCGGCGGTGTTCCAGTCGTTGGAGGGGGATGTGGTGGCTGGCGTGCTGCCTTTGCTCACGTGGCTGCTGGAGTGATTCCCCACCACGTTGCCGTCGCCGACGATGTTGATGCGGAAACGAGTGGCTATCTCGGCGATGTCGGTCGGGAGCAGTGCGCCACGCTGTTGACAGATGGGGAGGTATTCATCCAGATACCCCTGGATGAGTGCCCATTGCTCCTCTATGGCGCGGCGGGCGCGTGCTTTTTCCTTCGGGTCCGCTGAGAGGCGTTGGATGTCCTCGTACTCGCGGATCAGTTGGTATGATTGGCGGATGTTCTCCTCCAGGGCCTCTTTGCGTGTCATCGCCCTCTCTTACCTTTCATCCGTTCCACCAAGCGGTGCCAAGCCGCTTCCAAGTCGGCACCGGAGCCCAGGCCAATTTCCCCCTCGTAGGCGAGCAGGCCGGGGATGATGGGAATGGCCACCTTGAACTTGTGCTGGACATCCAGGTGTGGCGCGTCCACGACTTCCTGAAAGCGCTGGGCTTGCCGAGGAAGTTGCGCTCCGCTCTGCCGGAGCATAGCCAGGGCATCCTGGACTGCCGTCAGTATCTCTTCCATCTCGCGGCGGGAGAGGGTTCCGGCGTCCGTCACTTCCAGCACTGCTGCCACCGTCCCCAACTGGGCTTGGTCGAGGTGTTTTACCATCGCGGCGATGATGGCCTGTTCCCCGACTTCGTACCGGTTGAGGATGGCACGCCGCAGGCCGCTCAGGTCGCCACGGATGGCCCCCTGCCCATCCAACAGTGTGTCCAGTTTGGCGTCCATCTGGCCCAGTTGGTCGGCGACGTCCGCCATCACCAGCGTTGGCTCCCCGGCCGTCGCCCGCAGTTCCTCGTACTCTTGCCGGTGGCGAGTCGCCGATTTTCGCAACTCCTCGATCTCTTTCCGGTATCTTGCTTTTCGACGAGGGTCGTCCTCGTAGCGGAGTTTGTCTTCGTATTCCTTGAGCAACTCCAGATCCTGCTGGATGTTGTCGGCCAACTGCCGGAGGCGGAGATGGACGGACGGGTGCAGGGAGGTCAGCCCGGAGGACGATGGAAAGTTGGCGAGAAACCAATCCCGGAACATCGCCCCGGCCACTTGGTAGTAAGTCACCTCGCGGTCATTCCTTTTGCGGACGACACACACGACCAGGCCGTGGTAGCAGAGGGCCTCCAGCGCCTGGGGCAGGTCTGGCAAAGGCGGGGAGAGCCGAGTGCGGATCTCGTCCTCACTCAGCGGCCCTTCCGACCGGAGGAGCAGATCGTACACGCGACGGCCGGAGTCTCCCAGTCCCTCCATCCAATCTTTGAAGTCGGATCGCTCATGGGGGAATTGGGCGGCGATGTGATGCACGGCCGCGACGGTGGCCTGCTCCAACCCTCGCTCCCACAGGTAGTGCATCAGGTACTGGGTGAGGAAGGGGTGGCCGCCGCTCTGGCGGGCGGCCTCCTGGACGACCGGCTCTGGCAGGACATCCCCGGTAGGGCGGATGATGAGGTCACGGGTGGCCTGCCCGTCTAGGACGCGCAGGGTGTGGTATTTGAGGACGTTCCGCAGGGGGGACCCCCTCTGCCGCACCTGGCTCAGAAAGCGATGGGAGCCGGCCATCACCACTTTGAGGTGACTTCGGGTGTTTCGCCCCACCAGCAGAGAGCGCAGCGCGTTGTACAGGTCTGATGCCCAGGGCCGCTCGACGATCCGCTCGCACTCGTCCAGAAGCAGGACGAGGCGCAAGGAGCGGCCTTCTTGCTCCATCGCCACCCTGTTCCACGCCCTAATCCAGCGGCCAAAGGCCTTCGCCGGGGGGCGAGGGGAATCCAGTTCAATGGGGTGATCTGGCTGTAGACCAAGTTCATTGACCAGCACCTCGGCGGACTGATCGGCGATGGCGCGGAAGAAAGTGGGGACCGAATCCACCGCTTCGCCGCTCATATCCAGAAGGAGAGTGACCAGGAGAAGGCGGCCTGAGCGCGGCTTCAGCGTCCGCTCTAACGACTCCAGGAGGCTGGTCTTGCCCATCCGCCGGCCGCCGACGAGGGCGAAGGGATTGCCTGGCGTGTCGGTCAGGCCGCTCATCAGTGTCTCAACGTCCTCATCCCGGCCGAAGAACATCTCCGGCTCCACCGGCATATTGTAGTTGTACGGATTGGTCATCGCGTGCCCCTCTCACGTTTAATCGGGCAAGTTCAGGATGTAGCGCCGAATCCAGCGGTGGTAAATGGGAATGGTCAGTTCCAAGCCGTTCTCTCCCTCCTGCACGACGCTCTGGTCGCGGAGGTGGGCCAGGGCCAGTTCGTGCCGCCGCCACTGGTCCGGCAGTAAACCCGATGGAATCAGAGCGTCGGTGGGCAGCGGCTGCTCCTGTGCCAGTGTCCGGAGGATCTCCCCTTCCTCCGGGGGTGGCCCGCCCGCGTCTATCCCCCACAGCGTCTCCGCCATGTAGTTGTGGGGGTCCCGCAGGTAGGCCTCGATGGCCCCAGAGGCCCGACTTGGCTCCACTCGCCCCGGTCGTTCCAGGTAGCGGATGGCCCGGCTGCATAACTGGCGGGTGAGGAAGGGGTGGCCTCCCCCAGCCTCCACTAGTAGGGTCAGCGCGTCCTCGTCGTAGGTGATTCCCATTTGTCCACCGATGGAGAGCACCATCGTGCGGGCGTCCTCTAAATCTAGAGGGCCCAGGGGGATCTCTCCGAAGAAGCGGTAGAAGGGATTCCGCGTCCCGTCCATCCGATCCCTCCGGTTCAGGATGGGCTCCAGACCGGCCACCAACAGCGCGAAGCGACCCCGGCAGTGGGGATCCTGAGCCACGCTGCGCAGGACAGAGGCGAACTCAAGATACTCAGACCGCTCGAAGAGGACGTCCATCTCATCCAGGAAGAGGAGAAGACCTGGGCGACCCGAGAGTGACGACAGTTGGCCCAGCAGATCCACCACAGCACGGCGGAAGGCCTGCGCCCAGGCCGCCGCATTGGGGAGCCCCTCCCAATCCGGCGGGGCAGCAAGGTCCAAGTCGGGGTAAGCGAGCCGGATGGCGGCGGTCCATCCTCGAAACGCCTCTTCGTAGACGTACCGGAGCGTCCCGGTGTACCCCTCCAGGTCCACCAGCGCGACAGGCCAGGGGGATTCCTCCCGCAGCCGCCCCAGGACGGAGGACTTGCCGACCTTGCGGAGACCGAAGATGATGAGGGAGCGGCCGTCGGTCAGGCGGCGGCGAAGGTCGGCCAGGAGTGAACTGCGGCCGAAGAATGAGAGGACGTCGGTGACCGCGTCGGTGACGTCATAGAGGTCAACCCGGCCGGTGTACCGGTCAATCTGCTCCCGCAGGGTCTCCTGCTCCAGCTCCTCCAGGCGGGCCTGGGTCATCAAGGAGCGGGGGAGGGGGACGACGGTGAACCCTTCCTGGGCGCGAAGGGCAAAGATCTGGTGCAGGTCTCCGATCTGAGGTGGCTGGTCAATGACCACGGCGACGGTGCGGCCACGCAGGTCACCGCCGTAGGCCTTCCGGGCAGATTCACAGAGGTTTTGGGAGAATCGCATGTCCAGGGTGCGGTCCAGAGCAAGGTGGACGTACAGAGGGGAGATGTCCTGCCAGAGCGGTCTCTCGCTGGTGCAGAGGAGGCCGGTGTGGTCGAGGTCATGGACGGCGAAGCCGACTGTTTCAAGGAAGCGGCGGGTTTCGGTGTAGAGGGGATGCTCCTCGCGGGCGCGTTGGGCTAAGCGGGTTGGGGTCTCCCGACCCTGTTCCCAACGCAGGACGGGGAGGAGCAAGGGCTGGGCTGCACGCCAGGTTCCGTCCTCCCGGATTAAGAGGCCTCGCTGGGTGAGCGAACCCAAGGCGCCCCGGAGGCGTTCCTCGTCGCAGGGTACGCCCTGGTCGTGGAGTGTTTGGAGAAGGGTGTTCACTGTGAGTGGCGCATCGCTTGGAGCCAGGAAGAGTAGCAACCGCTCCAGCGCGCTTCCCTCCGCCCAGCGGCGGGCGTAATCCCGGTAGCCGGCGGCGGCCAAGAGG
>JALWUZ010000164.1 GCA_027079895.1 Anaerolineae bacterium | reverse complement strand
GGCTGGCACCGTGGACAGAAATGCGTCCCCCGCTGAGCGACCCGGATGCGCTCGATCGGCGTTCCGCACCGAGGACAAGGCTGCCCCTTCCGCCCGTAGACCGCCAGGCGGACCACGAACCCGCCCGCCTCCCCGTCGGCGCGGCGATACATCCCGTCGGACAAAGTCGTGCCGCCGGTGGCGATCGCCTCCCGCAACACCGCGCGGATCGCCCCGTGCAGCCGCTCCACCTCAACATCCGTCAACCCGTCCGCCCGGCGCAGGGGATGAACCCCCGCCCGCCAGAGCGACTCATCGGTGTAGATGTTCCCCAGCCCGGCCAGGAAGTGCTGGTCGAGCAGCAGCGACTTAATGCGCCGCCGCCGTCCGCGCAGATGCTCCCCCAGCCAGGCAGCCGTGAACGATTCCCCCAGCGGCTCCGGCCCCAGGTCGCCCACCAACGCCTCCGGGTCGGCGGTCAGCCACAGCCGCCCGAACTTGCGCTGATCCGAAAAGCGGAGGTAGCGGCCGTCGTCCAGAGTGAACAGAACCTGGACGTAGGGGTCGGCGGGCGGGGAGTCCGAAAGCACCAGTTGGCCGGTCATCCGCAGGTGGGCGACCAGCGTATCGCCGGAGTCCAACGGGAGCAGAATCCACTTCCCCCGCCGCCGGGCCGCCGTCACCCGCCGCCCGGTGAGGCGGCGGACGAACCCCTCCGCGTCGGGAGGGACGAGGCTCCTCGCGCGGCGCACCTCCACCCCGGCGATGACGTGCCCGACCAGCGCGGCCCGCAGCCCGCGCGTCACCGTCTCGACTTCGGGTAGTTCCGGCATAGGCCCTTACAGCCCGCGATTGTGCGCCGCCCACTGCGCCGTTGAGCGGGTGTTCTCCTCAATGGCGATGAGGAGGTAGATGAGTTCGCCGGCCGCGTACAGCCCCAGAAAGTAGAGGACGGTGAAGACCAGGGAGAAGGCGAAGGCCACCAGGCTGCTGACGACGCCGAGGGCCAGGTGGACCCCGTACTGCTGACCGAACCGGCTGAGCGCCCCGCCCCCGGCGAGCCCTCCGACCAGCACCCCCACCGAGGCCAGGATGCCGAGCACCAGGGTGAGCCAGGCCAGGATCTTCAGGACGGTACCGATGATGCGCAGAACTTTGTAACGTTTCTCCATTGCGATTTCCTTTCCCACGTGCGATGCACGTGGACTCCTAATCCGGCGGGAGGACACCCTCCAGGTTCCCCCGCACAGTCTTGAGATACGGGTGCTCCGGCGGCAGTTGAGAGCGCTCCAGAATCGCCAGTGCCCGCTCGAAGGCCGTCCGCGCCCCCGCCAGGTCGCCCAGGGCGTGCAGCACCAGCCCCAGGTTGTTGACATCGGTAGCGACCTCAGGGTGCTCCGGCCCGTAGACCGCCTCGTCAATCGCCAGCGCCCGCTCGAAGGCCGCCCGCGCCCCCGCCAGGTCGCCCAGATCACGCAGCACCAGCCCCAGGTTGTTGACCAGCGTCGCCACGTTGGTGTGCTCCGGCCCGTAGACTTCCTCGTCAATCGCCAGTGCCCGCTCGTAGGCCGCCCGCGCCCCCGCCAGGTCGCCCTGTGCCCACAGCACACTCCCCAGGTTGTTGACCGCCATTGCGACCTGTGGATGCTCTGACCCCAACGCCGTTTCCAAAATCGCCAGCGCCCGCTCGAAGGCCGCCCGCGTCCCAGCCAGGTCGCCCAGGTCGTGCAGCACATGCCCCAGGTTGTTGACCGCCGTTGCGACCTGGGGATGCTCTGACCCCAACGCCGTCTCCCAAATCACCAGCGCCCGCTCGAAGGCTGCCCGCGCCCCCGCCAAGTCGCCCTGTGCCCGCAGCACATTCCCCAGGTTGTTGACATCGGTGGCGACTTTGGGGTGCTCCGGCCCGTAGACCGTTTCGTCAATCTTCAGCGCCCGCTCGTAGGCCGCCCGCGCCCCCGCCAGGTCGCCTAGATTCCACAGCACACTCCCCAGGTTGTTGACATCGCGGGCGACGTTGGGGTGCTCCGGCCCGTAGACCGTTTCGTCAATCTTCAGCGCCCGCTCGTAGGCCGCCCGCGCCCCCGCTAAGTCGGCCAGGGCGTGCAGGTGGTAGCCCAGGCTGTTCCACAACCGGCCGGCCGCCCCTCTCCCCGCTCCCACTTCCTCCTTAGGAGAAGCGATT
>JALWUZ010000163.1 GCA_027079895.1 Anaerolineae bacterium | reverse complement strand
CGCATCTGCGGCGGGAGCGGGGGGCGGGCCGGGCGACGGCGCACCGGTCGCCGCGAACGCATGCGCCGGGGAGGGCGTGGTCTCCGCAAAAAATGACGCAGGAACATCATCGGTCTCCTCCTGGGGCTTTTCAACGTTTTAACATTTGACGGATGGACAAGGGGGTGGCCCGGCGATTGAGCCGTTGCATTCGCTGTTGGAGAGCGCTGGGTAGGCGATGGCATTGCCATCGCCTACCCCTTTGACCGTGAGCATAGGAACTTTGAAAAGCCTGGTCTCCTCCTGTCACGGGTTGATCGGCAGCAGGGCGTTGATGGCGATCGCCACCAGCCCGGCGATGACGGTGCGGACGCCGTACCCGGCCAGACTGCGCCCGGAGATATGCCCCAGGAACATCCCCAGCCCGAACAGCCCCAGCAGGCCGACCAGGATGGAGAGCGCGTAACTCACCAGGATGTTCCCGACGAGCGGGGCCAGGAAGAACGGCAGCAGTACGACCATCGAGGAGATGAGGGGGGAGAGGCCGTCCACCAGCGAGACCACGATGACTGCCATCCGGGAGGCCCGCCCGATCTTCGTCTTCCGCAGATTGGTGAGGGAGATGCGCTCCAACTCGGCCAGTTCCCGCCCGCGCTCGGCGGACTCGGCCAGGTAAGCCCCCCACAGCCCGGAGACGCCGATGGAGATCGAGGTGGCGATGCCGATGCGAATCACGGTGCCGGGGTCACGGACGCCGCCCAGGTAGTTGCCCATCAGGACGCCGATCATCGTCAGCACCCCGTCGAAGGCGTTGTTCGCCAGGGCGCGGCGGGCGATTTGGAGGAACCCGGCGATACGCTCGTACTCCCGCACCTCGTCGAGTCCCTGGGCGATCTTTTTCAACGGCGTATCCGAAATTTCCATCTCAGTCCTGCGGCGTGATTACGTCTTCGATGAGCACCCGCCCGGCGGCGACCTCGTCTATCGAGTGAATCGCGCCGCCGTTCTCCTCGATTACGCGGGCGATCTCGTCGTACCTCAGGTCGTGCCCCTCGATGGTGATCTTGGCGTTCTCGACCCGACGGTCAATCTCGTAGATCGAGATGTTGGCCCCGTCCACCCCTTCCAGTTCGGCCAACAACTGCACCAGTTCGACGATGCTGGGTTCCAGGGGTTTCAACACATCCAGCACCAAGCGTCTCAGATTTCCCATCCTCTCTACTCCTCCGTATGTTCCGTTTGTCGCCCGACGGCCCGCGCGAAGATCAGGTAGCCGGTGTGGGCCACCATCCGATCCATCGGACGCAGCCGCGCGGACACCGCCTTGTATTGCCGCAACAGCAGTTCCTCCACTTCGATGAACCCGAATCCGGCCTCTTCCAGGGCCCCGATCAACCGGCTGACCTGATTGGTGGTGGGCAGGATGGAGCCGAAGAACCCCCCGCCCACCAGAGCCTGACGGGCTTGCGTCAGATAGTCCCAGGGAGTCGGAAGGTCGAGGAACAGGGCATCCACATTGCGCTCGTCGAACCCCAGCCCGATGTCCCGCAGTTTGAACTCCACGACCGACCCGACCCCCAGGGCGTCCAGGTTGCGCCGGGCCAAGCGCTGCATTTCCGGGCGCACCTCGTAGGAGTAGACGCGCCCGGTAGGGGCGACCGCCTGCGCCAGGACGAGCGTCAGCCCGCCGCTGCCGGTGCCGGCCTCGACCACCCGGCAGCCGGTCACGATGCGCATTTTCATCAGGATGTATCCCAGGTCTTTGGGGTAGATGATCTGCGTCGTGCGCTTGAGGTCGCGCACCAGATCGTCGGTGGAGGGACGCAACAGCAGGAAGGGATAGCCCTTGTGGGAGGTAAAGCGGGTCCCCCAGGGGACGCCGATCAGGTCGTCGTGGCTCACCATCCCCCGGTGGGTATGGAGTTTCGCGCCGGGCTCCAGCCGCACGATGAAGGATTTGCGGTCACGGCCCACCAGGAGGGCCAGGTCGCCGGGGCCGGCTAGCGAAGTGTTCTGTTCGTCGTTCAACTTACCCTCTACTACACGCGAAATCTACTGGTACGCGCACATCCGGTTCCACGTGTGGTAGGCAATTATAACGCACTCTCGCCGCAACGCAAACCGGAGCCGCGAGAAGGGGGGCAGCGATTGGGCCGTCGCACTCGCTGTTGGAGGGTGCCGGGTGG
>JALWUZ010000162.1 GCA_027079895.1 Anaerolineae bacterium | reverse complement strand
TCACTCCACCGTCGGGCGGGAGGAGGGGCAGATCCTCTACCGCATCCCCGACGAGCGGACCGGCCTCCCCATCACCGACACCAACGCCGCCGCCGACTGGATTCAGTACGCCGGCGACGTGCAGCGCGGACGGCGCGTACTCTACCCCGGCTGGGACCTCGACCCGCTCTTCTGGCCGCTGACCGTCACCGAACCGGCCACCGTCGTCGTCGGTATCACCCCCGACAACGGCTTCGCGGTCATCTCCCAGACCATCGCGCGCGCCCGCCGCACCATCTCGCTGGAAGTCTACTCCCTGCGCCACCCGGCGGTCATCACCGCTTTGGTGCAGAAGGCCCGTCAGGGCGTCCGGGTGCGGGTGCTGTTGGAGGGCGGTCAGGTGGGCGTCTCCGCCGACGGTTACCGCTGGCAGCAGGAGTTGTGGGCCTGTCAGCAGATCGAGGCCGCCGGGGGGGAGTGCTGGTTTATGATTCACGAGACCGGCGACGACATCTTCAACCGGTACGACTACCTGCACGCCAAGTTCCTCATCGTGGACGACGAGTGGGTCTTCCTCGGCTCGCAGAACTTCACCGCCAGCAGCATGCCGTCCGACGACAAAGGGAACGGCACTTACGGCTCGCGGGGGGTGGTGCTGGCGACCAACGCGCCGGCCGTCGTCGCCCGCGCGGCCCGCGTCTTCGCGCTGGACTGCGACCCGGCGCACCACAACGACATCCTCCGCTGGAACACCGCCTACACCGCCCGCTACGGCCCGCCGGACGCCGAATACACGCCGGTGGTGACGGTGCCGGACTACACGACCTCCACCGTCCGCTTCCCCGCCCCGCTGACGGTGAGCGGCACGGTGGGGTTCGAGTTGTTCACCGCGCCGGAGGCCGCCCTGCGCCGGAGCGACGCGCTGCTCGGCCTGTTGAGCCGCGCCGGAGCGGGGGATGAGGTCTACGTCGAGCAGATGTACGAGTACGTCGCCTGGGGGGACGACCCCGCCGCCGACCCCAATCTGCGGCTGACGGCGTACATCGAGGCGGCCCGGCGGGGCGCACGGGTGCGCATCCTCCTCAACGGGGGCACCTTCGGCGAGCCTTACTACGCCAACGTCAACACCGCCACCGTCGCCTACGTCAACCAAATCGCCGCCGACGAGGGGCTCGACCTCCAGGCGGCCATCGGCGACCCCACTCAGTACGGCATCCACAACAAGATGGTGCTGGTGCATCTGGCCGATGAGGGCGGGTACGCCCACGTGGGCTCCATCAACGGCAGTGAGTCCTCGTCCAAACTGAACCGCGAGATGGCGATTCAGGTGCGCTCCGACCCCGTCTACCGCTACCTGAAGCGTCTCTTCGAGGCCGATTGGTGGATTGGGCAGCCGGTCTTCCTGCCGCTGGTGCTGCGCGACTACGCCCCGCCCCCGCCGCCGGAACCGCCGGTGGACTACCTCGTCATCAGCGAGGTGTACTACGCCGTAGGCACGGAGGAGGAGTGGGTGGAGATCTACAATCCCACCGACGGGCCGGTCGCCCTGGACGGCTACCAGGTCGGCGACGCCGAAAGCCCGTCCCGCTACGAGGGGATGTACCGCTTCCCTCCCAGCACGACTTTACCCGCCGGCGCGGTGCTGGTGGTCGCCTACGACGGCTCGCAAGTCCCCCAGGCGGACTTCGAGATCTACGACAACAGCGACAAGCCGGAGATGCTCACCTCCACCTGGGGGCTTGGCGACTGGACGCTGCGCGACGACGGCGACCAGGTGCTCTTGCTGGGCCCCGGCGACCAGGTGGTGGACGTGGTGGTCTGGGGGGACGCGGTCTACACCGGCACGCTCGCCCATCCGGGGGTGTCGCGCTTCACTCACTCTTTGGAGCGGTATCCGCCCTACTACGACACCGACGACTGCGCCTACGATTTCCGCGACCGCTACCCGCCGACGCCGGGGGAGGTGCCGGAGTAAACGAAAACCTCCCGCCGGTTCGCCACCGGCGGGAGGTTGATATGTCGCCGTCCGCGCCGCCTTACAACTCGTTCACCGCTGCCACGATGGTCGCCAGGTCGTCCTCGCTCACCAGCGGATGCACCGGCAGCGAGATCACCTCCTGCGCCATCCGCTCCGTCACCGGCAGGCTCACATCCCCGACTATCTCCCGAATGTACCCCTGCTGATGCACC
>JALWUZ010000161.1 GCA_027079895.1 Anaerolineae bacterium | reverse complement strand
CCTTCGTCAGGGAGTGCTACGTCCTGCAATGACCGTCTTGGTCCGCGTGGCCGGGTTGAGGAAGGTCTATCGCACCGGGGAGGTCACTTTCGAGGCCCTGAAAGGCATCTCGTTGGAGGTCGCCGCCGGCGATTTCGTGGCGATTATGGGGCCCTCCGGCAGCGGCAAGTCCACTCTCCTGCATCTGGTTGGAGGGCTGGACCGCCCCACCGCCGGGACGGTGCAGGTCGGGGGGCGGAAGTTGCACGCGCTGAACGAAACGGCATTGGCGAAGTTCCGCCGGAGGCAGATCGGCTTCATCTTCCAGTTCTTCAACCTGATTGACAACCTGACGGTGCAGGCCAACGTCGAGTTGCCCGCGCTGCTGGCAGGGGGCGACCGGCGGCGGGTGCGGGAGCGGGCCGAAAGGCTGCTGGAGCGGCTGGGGATCGGTGCGCAGGCGCACAAGTACCCCTGGGGACTCTCCGGCGGGCAGCAGCAGCGGGTCGCCATCGCGCGGGCACTCATCAACGAGCCGACGCTGCTCCTCGCCGACGAGCCGACCGGCAACCTGGACTCCACCAGCGGGCAGGAGGTGCTGGACATTCTGGAGGAATTCAACCGCCAGGGGCAGACGACGCTCATCGTCACCCACGACGCGCGGGCGGCGGCCAGGGCCAAGACGGTCCTCGTGCTCCAGGACGGGCGCATCGTGGACAGAGTCCCAGGGGGCGATGTCCGGCGCATCGCCCACCGCCTGACGGATTTGTAGACTGTGGAAGCGATCGCCCGGAAAATCCAAGCGGACATAGTGAGCCACGCCCTGGTCTCCGTCCTCATCGTCACGACGGTGATGGCCGCCTCCGTCCTGCTGACCCTGGCCCTGGCGACGCTGATGAACATCAGCGCACCCTACGACCGCACTTTTCAAGAGTTGAACGGGGCTCACCTGTGGCTGTACTTCGACCGGGGCCGGCTGCGGCCCGGCGACGTGCGGCGCATCGAGTCGCTGCCGGAGGTGGTGGGGAGCACCGGAGTGCGGTACAGCGTCGTCACCCGGGTGCGGATTGGGGACACGCGGGTAGTGGTCAGCCTGCGGGCGGAGCCGTCGCCCGCCGAACAGAACGCCGCCACCGTGAACCGGCTGCTGCTCCTGGATGGCCGCTATTTCGCGCCGCGCCAGATGGAGGTGCTGGCCGGTCAGGAATTACGCGACCGGTACCATCTCGCCGTCGGCGACGAGGTGGAAGTCACGCGCTGGGACGGTCGGAAAGTGACGCTGCCGGTCGTCGGGCTGGTCTACAACCCGATGTGGGACACTTACCGCAGCAGTCAGCCGCCCTACCTGTACCTGAGCGAGACGACGCTGCGGGCTCTTTTCCCTGATGATGAGGTTTGGGACCGGTCGCTGGGGCTGCGGCTGGCCGACCCGGAGGCAGTCGGCGCGGTGCTGGCTCAGGCCGAAGCGTTGGTCAGGCCCGACACCATTGTCGCCCACACCGACTGGCGGGATGTGCGGGAGTCCGCCGCCTTCGGAATGCAACTCAACTCGGTATTCCTGGGCTCCTTCGGCTTCTTCGCCGTCCTGGCCGCCGTGCTGGTCATCGCCACCAGCATCGGGGCGCGGGTGCTGTCCCAGTTCCGGCAGATTGGCATTCTCAAGGCGATCGGCTTTACCCAGGCCCAGGTGCTCTGGCTGTACCTGGGGCAGTACCTGATTCTGGGATTGGCGGGCGGACTGTTGGGGCTGGCCGTAGGCGGAGCGTTGGCCCCTCTGCCGTTGCGGAGCGTGGCCGCTTCGCTGAGCACCGTCTACCGGACGCCGGTCAACGGGGTGCTGATGGCGGCGGTCATCGGGGCGGTGCTGGCGGTCGTCCTCCTCGCCGCCTGGGGCGCGGCCCGGCGCGGAGCGCAGGTGAACATCGTCACCGCCATCGCCACCGGCGCGGAGCCGCCGCGCACGCGCTGGCCCGGCCTCATCGCGCTGGCGACCCGGCTGCACCTGCCGATGGTGTTCATCCTGGGGCTGAACGACCTCCTGGCCCGTCCGCTGCGCTCTCTGCTGACCGGCCTCAACTTGACGCTGGGAGTGATTGGGGTTATATTTGGGCTGTCTCTGAACGGGACTCTGCACACTTACGAGACCAATCCGGCCCTCCTGGGGATTGTCTACGATGCCGTTGTCACCAGGGAGACCCTCGGAGACAGTCGTGTACGGGGCATGCTGCGACGGGCTCCCGGCGTCGAGGCGTTCTACGCCGAGTGTCTGGTCGAGGTGGAGACTCCGCAGGGGCGGTCGTTCACGGTGCGAGCGGTGGACGGCGATTTGTCCGCCTTTCCGTTTGACATCGCGGACGGGCGGATGTTCTTTCCAAACACGAACGAGGCCCTGGCCGGGCGCGGACTGCTGAATTGGCTGGGGCTCACGGTCGGCGATGAGTTGGTTATCCGGCCCAAAGAGGGACACCGCCGCGCCAGCCGGTGGGTGATCGTCGGGCAGTACCCGGAGCCGGCCAACGCCGGGCAGATGTTGATGCTCAGCCTGCCGACGGCCCGCCGACATCTGGGGTCGGTCGAGCCGCGCACGTACTACCTGCGGCTCGCGCCGGACGTGGACCGGGAGGCTCTGCGGCGGTATTTGTCCCCCAGGGCGGACTCCGACCTGGAGGTCACTTTCGTAAAAGACGCCATCCCGGAGTCGGTGGTCTACCTGCGGCTGGCGATCTTCGCCCTGGCCGGGGTGCTGATTGGCATCGCGCTGGTCAACGTCTTCAACACCTCCTTGCTGGCGGTGCAGGAGCGGTTGCGGGTCATCGGCGTGCTGAAGACGCTGGGGATGACGCCGTTCCAGGTCGTGACGATGGTCAACACGACTGCCGGTGTGCTGGGATTGCTGGCGGCGGTCGTGGGGATACCGCTGGGGCTGGCCTTCACCAAAATGACGATGGCGGCCCTGGCGCAGACTTACGGATTTGGCCCGGTGCGGGTGACGCTGAACGTGCTCTACGGCCTGGCACTGCCTCCGGTGATGGTCGTGGTCAGCACTCTGGGGAGCGTCGTACCGGGCGTCAGGGCGGCGCGGCTATCCATCGTAGAGGTACTACGCAATGAGTGAACAGTTCCGCCGGGCGTGGAGCCGTTCGCGGTTCTTCCGACTCGCCCTGGGACTCGCCATCCTTTACGCCGTGCTGCGGTTGGTGGTACACGGTGTCTATCTGGTGACGTTGCTCTCCCCCGGCAACGAGATGGGGGGACAGGATGTGCCGCCGGTGCCGGTGGACCTGCAGGTCTACCTGGACGCGGCCCGTCACTTTCAGCAGCGCGAGCCGTTGTACTTGCAGGGCTCGTTGGAATCCATCGAGTATCACTACCCGTACCCCCCGGCCTACGCACTGCTGTTCGTCCCGTTTCTCGGCTGGCCTCCCCTGGCCGCCTCTGTGTTCCACTCCCTGGTGCATATCGCGGCGTATGGACTGCTCTACTACCGTTGGAGCCGTATCTTCAGCCGACCGGGGTTCGAGCGGGCCCGCGCTATGCTGGTGTGGACGACGCCGGTGTGGCTGATTTGGACTCCGTTCTGGAGCGACCTGGGGTATCTCAACATCTACATCATCCTGGCGTTGCTGGCGACGCTGCTCATCGAGGCCGTCCTGGACGAGCGTTTGGGATGGGCGGTGCTGTGGCTCTCGCTCATCTTGCAGGCCAAGCCGATGTGGGCTTTCGCCGCCGCCGTGCCGATGCTGCTCGGACGCCGCCGCTTTTTCCTCCGACTGGTGCTGTTTTCCCTGCTGGTCTATCTGGCGATCGGGGGGGCGACGGCGTTGCTGGCGGGCCCGGCCTACGTCTGGCAGCAGTACGGGGATTACGTGCATCTCCTGGGACGGCTGGGGCGCGATTTCCCCTGGCGCGGCCCGGACGCGCCGTTTTTGGGATACAATCACTCGCTCAAGCAGATTTTCGCCTACTTGTGGGGGCCGTCGGCGGGAGTGTTGCGGCTGGCGACGGTCGTCAAAGTCCTGCTCCTGTTGCCGCTGGCGGTGGTCGCGGTGCGCCACTTGCGCCGACCGCTGCCCGGCACAGGGCTCGACTGGGCCTTCGCCCTCTACCTGGGGGCCTTCATCTGGCTGGACGTGGTCTGGGAACTGTCGCTGGGCATCGCCGTGTTCACCTACTTGCTGGCGACGGTGGCCCGGCGAGGGCTGCGCCGCTTCCTGGTCTGGGCGGTGGGCCTGCCGTATGCCCTGGTGGACCTGTTCCAGGTCGGCGGATTCGCGCTCTTCGGCATGCGCGTCGTCCTGCCGGGGCCCTACATCCTGACCGACCCCAGCCTCCACGTTCCCCTGATTATGGCGGTCATCCTGACTTTCTACGGCCTCCTGGTGGAGCGGCTGTGGTACAGCGGACTCGAATATCGTGAAGGGCGGGAGGAGGATGGAACGCGAGACTTTCTTGAATTTGCCAACTGAAGAGATTGCCCATCTGGTGCGTGCGGCGGGGCCCAAAGTGTGCGTCTTCCCCATCAACGGCACGCGACGCTGGTTTGTACTCGAACATCCCGACCTGGCGGCGGGGGACTTTATGGAGACCTACCTGCGGGTGGCCGGGGAACGGCACATCGAACTCTACAAACTGTTCTTCGACTATGGCGTGGAGATTCTGCTGACCCCGATCTTCGGCCCTGACCTGTTGGAGCGCGGGGATGAGTACCGTCAGTTGCTGCGACAGGGGTTGCTGTGGTTCGCGGAGACCCCGGCCTTCCTGGAGTTCTACGACGCCTACGACGTGCGGGTGCGGGTGTATGGCGACGCCGAGCGTTACCTGCGTGGGACGGTTTACGAGGAGGCGTTGGAGGCGTTCGACGCGCTGGCGCACCGCACCGCCGACCACGAGCGGTTCCGGCTCTTCTTCGGCGTCTGCGCCCACGATCCGGCGGAGACCGTCGCCGCGTTCGGCATCCGCTTCCACCAAGCGCATGGCCGCCCCCCGACCAGGGAGGAGATCGTCACCGCCTACTACGGCGAGTACATCCCGCCGGTGGATTTCTTCATCGGCTTCGACCGGCCCTCTGCTTTCGATATGCCGCTCATCGCCACCGGCAACGAGGATTTGTACTTCACCGTCAGCCCGTCGCCGTACATGGACGAGCAGACCTTGCGGGCCATCCTGTACGATCACCTCTACGCCCGCCGGGTGGACGATTCCGCTTACGCCGCCATGTCCGCCGCTGACTGGCAGGCTCTGGACGAGTTCTACACCCTCAACCGCCACCACGTCCTGGGGCTGGGACGACAACACGTCAGTGGCCGCTTTTGGTATCCGACGCCGCAGGTACGCCTGCCAGCACAGATGGAAGGAGAGTGAGCACCGATGGACTACGTAGCGGAAGCCAAAGAACTGGTGCGCAATCTGAATCAGCGGATGAATCCCAGTGCCTACGACACCGCCTGGCTGGCCCGTCTGCGCACCCCAGACGGGGAGCCGCGTTGGCCCGACCTGCTCGACTGGCTGGTGGAGAATCAGAAACCCGACGGCAGTTGGGGTGGGGAGATAGTCTACTACCACGACCGCATCCTGTGTACCCTGACGGCCATCATCGCCCTGCGGGAGAACGGCCACACACGGGGCACCGAGGAGGCCATCAAGCGCGGGGAGCGGTATCTCTGGCATCATCTCCATCTGTTGCCGCGCGACCCGTTCGAGTTGGTGGGGTTCGAGTTGATTTTCCCCACGCTGTTGGAAGAGGCGCGGGAACTGGGCCTGGACGTGCCGAGCCATACTTGCGGCTATGGGGAAATTCAGACCGCCAAGTTGCGCTTGATTCCGCCGGACAAACTGTACTCGCCCAAGATCTCCACCGTGCATTCGTTGGAATTCCTGGGACGCGATGGCGACCCTGACCGGCTACGGCAGGCTTTGGCACCTAATGGCTCTCTGGGCAACTCGCCTGCTACGACGGCTTACTACTTGATGCTTCTGGGCTACGAGGACGAGAGGGCATGGGAGTATTTGGAAGAAGTGCAAAGGCAATCTGGGCATGTAATCTACCTCTACCCATTTGCCACCTTTGAGTTGGCCTGGGTGCTTAACAATATCGCTTTCTCGAAGATGCCGATAACTAATTTTGTAGATCAAGATGTGCTAGAAAGTATGTACGCGGAAATGACACCTATGGGCGTTGGTTTAGATCCTTCATTCGGCATTCCAGATGGCGATATAACATCAGTTTATAGCCGTTTGCTCACCGAGGCTGGCTACGACGTTCAGCCTTCCATATTGGCTAGTTTCGAAAAGCCAGAGGCGGGAGTGTTCAGAACGTATGAGTATGAACTTAACGTGAGCGTTGGCACTAATGTCCACGCCTTGGAGGCATTACGCTTGATGCCGGAGTACCCAAACAGACAGGCTATACGTGAGCAGGTTGTCCTGATGCTACTGGACAGCCAAAAGTTCAACACGTACTGGGTAGACAAATGGCACACATCGCCTTTCTATGCCACCTCTCACGCGCTAGTGGCTCTGTTGAATGAAGGGAAACACCTTATGAGTGTTTGTCGCCGCTCTGCTGACTGGCTGATACACACCCAGCATGACGATGGTTCGTGGGGATTCTTCCAGGTTGGCACTGCGGAGGAGACAGCATACGCGATAACTGCCTTGTTACATTTCAATGAATATGAATCCGTCAACAAAGAGGTGTTATTAAAGGGAGTAGAATACTTAGTCAAAGCATACGAAACAGAGGCCGAACACCCTGCGTTATGGATAGGCAAATGCCTGTATACACCCTGTGATGTGGTACGCTCGTCGGTTCTCACAGCGCTCATTCTATACGAAGAGATGGCGGGAACTCATCCTCTGTAAGGTGCTTCATGAACGTAAAAAAGTACTTGCAAATCAACACAAAAAACGAGAAGATGGCCCGACGGGGTGTGCTACTCAATTACATCCTGCTCGGGCTGGCAACTGTCACCTTGTTAATACTGATTGCGGCAGCCGTCACGCACTTGGTAATAGGCATATACCGCTTGGAGGACGTTGTAGATGTTTACGTCAGTGGCTCAATGCTCATCATCGGACTGGCGCTCGTGTACTGGATTAACAGAAAAGGACATCAGGTTCTAGCATCTTACATCTTCCTGGCTTTGCTGGTACTCACTCTCTCTGTATCTGACCAACCCGGTGAACTAGTTGATGGGAGAAGTAGCGCCACCTTTTTCCTTCCCGTTGTTATGGCGGGCATGATACTCGAACCCTATGCCAGTTTCGTGTTCGCTACGGTGGTTACTGTCTTACTGAGTTTGATGGCTGTCCACGCGCATAGAGATGTCAATGCTGTGCTAGTGGGGGCGTTTTACATCGTTGCTCTGGTATCCTGGCTCTCCGCCCGCAGCCTGGAACAAGCCCTGAAAGACCTGCGCACCATCAACCGGGAACTGGATCAGCGTGTGGAGCAGCGCACCCGCGAGTTGGCCGAATCCCTGGGACGCAACCGTGCCA
>JALWUZ010000160.1 GCA_027079895.1 Anaerolineae bacterium | reverse complement strand
TATCCAGACCGTGCTGCCAATCGTCGCCTGGGCGGGAGGGGCGTTGACCATTTTCGCCTACTTGGTCCAGGCCGTCGAGACGGCCCAGCGATTTTCAGCGGTGCGGGCCTTCCTGACGGTCGTCATGTCGCTGGCGGCGACGGTGCCCCTGGCCTATTTCGCCGTCGGACGCTGAGCCCGCTGTTGCGACACCGCGAGTCCAAGCACTGTGTCCGACATCACCACCCGTTACATCCACATCACCGGCGTCGTCCAGGGAGTCGGCTTCCGCCCCTTCGTCTACAACCTGGCGACCGGATTGGGGCTCGCCGGCTGGGTACTGAACAGTTCCGCCGGCGTCGAAATCGAGGCCACCGGCCCTGTCGCCGTGCTGGAGGAGTTCACCGCCCGCCTGCGGAGCGACGCCCCGCCGCTGGCCCGCATCGAACAGGTGACGGTGGAGCCGCGCCCGACCCCCGTTCCCCCGCCGACCGGCTTCGCCATCCGCCACTCAGAGGCGCGGGCCGGCGAGTTCATCCCCATCTCCCCCGACGTCGCCATCTGCGACGATTGCCTGCGGGAACTGTTCGACCCGCACGACCGCCGCTACCGCTACCCCTTCATCAACTGCACCAACTGCGGCCCGCGCTTCACCATCATCAAAGACATCCCCTACGACCGCCCCCAGACGACGATGGCGCCCTTCAAAATGTGCCCGGACTGTCAGGCGGAGTACGACGACCCGGCCAACCGCCGCTTCCACGCCCAGCCGAACGCCTGCCCGGTCTGCGGGCCGCAAATCTGGCTCCAGGTGGGGCAGACCGTCGTCGCGCGGGAGGATGAGGCCCTGCACGCCGTCCGCGACCTCCTCCGTGCCGGGGCGATTGTCGCCGTCAAGGGGCTGGGCGGCTTCCACCTGGCCTGCGATGCGACTCAGGACGGCCCGGTCGCCCGCCTGCGGGAGCGGAAGGGGCGCGTGGACAAGCCCTTCGCCCTGATGACCTTCGACCTGGCGGCGGCGGAGCGGCTGTGCTTCGTAAACGAGGATGAGCGGCGGCTGCTGACCTCCCGCGAGCGGCCCATCCTCCTCCTGCGGCGGCGACCGGACGCCCCCGTCTCGCCGCTGGTGGCTCCCGGCAACCGTCACCTGGGGGTCATGCTCCCCTACACGCCGCTCCACTACCTCCTGCTGGAACCGGCCGCCGACTTCCCCCTCGCCCTGGTGATGACCTCCGGCAACTACTCCGAGGAGCCGATCGTCACCGACAACGCGGAGGCCCGGCGGCGGCTCTCCGGCCTGGCCGACGCCTTCCTGTTCCACGACCGGGAGATCTACGCCCGCTGCGACGACAGCGTCACCCGGCTCTTCGCCGGGGCGGAACTGCCGGTGCGCCGTTCGCGGGGCTACGCTCCCTACCCCGTCCATCTCCCCTTCGACGGGCCCCAGGTGCTGGCGGTGGGCGGCGAACTGAAAAACACTTTCTGCCTCACCCGCGACCGGTACGCCTTCCTCAGCCAGCACATCGGCGACATGGAGAACTACGAGACGCTGCGCTTCTTCGAGCGGATGGTGGCCCAACTGGAGCGCACCTTCCGCATCGAGCCGCAGATGGTGGTACACGACAAGCACCCGGCCTACCTGACCACCCGTTACGCCCGCGAGTGCGGCCTGCCCGGCCGCGCGGTACAGCACCATCACGCCCACATCGCCGCCTGCATGGCGGAAAACGGCCTCACCGGTGAGCGGCCGGTCATCGGCGTCGCCTTCGACGGCACCGGCTACGGCGACGACGGGGCCATCTGGGGCGGCGAGTTCCTCATCGCCGACTACCGGGGGTTTCGTCGCGCGGCGCACCTGGCCTACATCCCCCTCCCCGGCGGCGACGCGGCCATCCGGCGGCCCTACCGGATCGCCCTGGCCCATCTGTGGGCGGCCGGTCTTCCCTGGGATAAGGGCCTGCCGCCGGTCGAAGCGGCCTCGTCCTCCGAGCGGCGCGTCCTGGCCCGCCAGTTGGAGCAGGGGGTCGGCGTCGTCCCCACTTCCAGCGTGGGGCGGCTCTTCGACGCCGTCGCCGCCCTCATCGGACTGCGGGCGGAGATCAACTACGAGGCCCAGGCCGCCATCGAACTGGAGAACATCGTCCGCGCCGAGGAGCGGGGCGCGTATGAGTTCGGTCTGTCCGGGGAGACGCTCGACGCCGGCCCGTTG
>JALWUZ010000159.1 GCA_027079895.1 Anaerolineae bacterium | reverse complement strand
CAGTGCGCCAGTCCCCGCACCTGTCCTCACGGGCGACCGACGATGATTCACCTGAGCGTGAGCCGCCTGGCCCACGAGTTCGGGCGGACGTAGTCCCTGCTACGGCAGATACGCTCGCGGGTTCTGCTGGACGCCGTAGTAACGCACCTCGAAGTGCAGGTGCGGCCCGGTGGAATGACCGGTGCTCCCCACCGCCCCGATGACCTGTCCCCGTTCCACCGCCTGCCCTGGGAACACGTAGATGTTGCTCAGGTGGGCGTAGTAAGTGACGAACCCGTTGGCGTGATCCACCACGATGAGGTACCCGTACCCGACGTCCGTCCAACCGGCGAAACTGATGAACCCGCCGTCGGCGGCCACCACCGCGCTACCGGTCGGTGCGCCGATGTCAATAGCCCGGTGGCCGTACCAGTACCCCTGAGTGATGTACCCCAGCACCGGCCACTGGAACCGCCCCGTCCCCCGCGCCCCTTCCGGCACCGACCCAGTGTAAGAGGTGATCACCTTCGGCACGTAGGGCTTCTCACCGCCCGGCACGATGAGCCACATCCCCGGTTGGATGGGGTAGTCGGGGGGTTCCAGGTGATTGTACTCACAGGCGGTGATCGCCTCCACGTCCACCTTGTACGTCTCGGCGATCTCCTCCAACGTCTCCCCCTCCTCCACCTTGTGATACACCCCGTCAACGGGCAGGATGACCACCTGCTGCCCGATGCGCAGCAAGTCGGGGGCGTCCTCGACGGTGGGATTGGCCCACATAATCGAGGTCGGTTGCAGGCCGTAGGCGTCGGCGATGGACTGGACGGTATCCCCTGCCTGGACGGTGTACGTCACCACCCCCAGGCGGGGGCGTTCGGGGATGGTGGTGTGAGGCTGGGCGACCCGGAAGACGGCTGCGTTGGCCAGGAACGGCGACGAGTGGCCTGTTCCACGGCGGTTGGCGATGTTGACAACCTGGGGGAGAGCCGGCCCGCCCGTCGCGGAACGGGACGCGCCGTACTCGGCGGCGGCGGGCATAGCCGGGAAAGAGGCTGTGGACGGGGAGGACAGGGCGGATAACGCCTGCGCCGGCCACTCGACGTGGCTCAGGCTGAGAGCGGCGATGGCGACGGCGATGACCGCCAGATGTGCGCTGACGCGGACGACGACCGGCAGCCAACTGCGCCGATCGCCTGCCAACCGGTAGACCGTGACGGCCACCCACGCGAAGGCTTTGGGAAACCACACCTCGAAGAAACGACGGAGGGGGTTGGACCGACCTTCCCGATGTCTCTGTGGTCTCATAGTCGTTACGGCTGATACGCCTGAGGGTCTTGCGGCACGCCGTTGTAGCGAATCTCGAAGTGCAAATGCGGCCCGGTTGACCAGCCGGTACTGCCGCAATACCCGACTACCTGTCCCTGGTAGACCGACTGCCCGCAGCCTACGGCCAACTGGCTCAGGTGAGCGTAACGGGTGGTGAAGCCGTTGCCGTGATTGACCTCGACCAGGATGCCGTAGCCGCCGTTCCAGCCGGAGATGGTGACGACCCCGTTATCGGCGGCGTAGATCGGATCTCCCAGACGGCAGCCGTAATCCAGGCCGATATGGGTCGGGTTGCGGGGGTCGTGGAAGTACCAGCCGGATACCCGTGTACTGCCGGTGGGCAGGATGAACCAGCCGTTCGCGCCCGGCCCGGAGAACGTCACGCCGCTACAAATGCCCCAACTCGCGCTGGAAGCCCCGGTGGTGGCGTAACGCGGCTGTGGCGGGGCCCAGGTCACTTCCTCGCCCTTCGCGCCGGGGATGACGAGCGTCTGTCCCTCGCGGAGCACCTCGTCCTCGTCCAGCAGGTTCCACTGATTGTACAACGCCTCCGGTTCCACCCCGTACTCCGCCGCGATACTTTCCACCGTCTCGCCGTCGCTGACGACGTGGTACACCCCGTCCACCGGCGGGATGAGCAGTTCGATGCCCGGCTGGATGAGCCAGGGAGCGTCCTGCAAAGCCTCGCGGTTGCTCCACACGATAGTCTCCGGGCTCAAGTCGAATTTGGCCGCGATGTCGAAGACGGTATCCCCCGGCTGCACCACGTAGGTGACGACCTTCGCCCTGGGGCGCAACGGGATGGTGGTGTGCGGCACGGGCATCCGGGCGACGGTATCGGTCATCGGCGGGGGCGGGCTGGTCGGCAAGAGCAGCGGAGGGG
>JALWUZ010000158.1 GCA_027079895.1 Anaerolineae bacterium | reverse complement strand
GAACTGCGCACCAGCGGGCCGCTTTCCACCCACTTGAACCCCATCTCGTACCCCCGCTCGCGGAGCATGTCGAACTCCTCCGGGCGGTAGTAACGGGCAACGGGGAGGTGCTGTTTCGAGGGCCGCAGGTACTGGCCGATGGTGAGGATGTCCACGTCCAGGGCCCGCAGGTCGCGCATCACCGCCAGGACCTCCGCGACGGTCTCCCCCAGGCCGACCATGATGCCGCTTTTGGTGATCGCCTCCGGCCACAACCGCTTGGCGTTGCGCAGGACGGCCTGTGACCACTCGTAGCGGCACTGCGGCTGAACGGCACGGAAGAGCCGCGGCACGGTCTCGACGTTGTGGTTGAGGATTTCGGGCCGCTCGTCCAGCACCGTTTTCAGTGGCTCGACGCGCCCCCGGAAGTCGGGGATGAGCACCTCGACGGTACAGCCCGGCTGCCGGGCACGGATGCGGCGGATGACGGCGGCGAAGACGGCCGCCCCGCCGTCGGGCAGGTCGTCCCGGTCAACGGAGGTGATGACGGCGTGCCGCAGCCCCAACTCCTGCACCGTCCGGGCGACCCGCTCTGGCTCGTCGGGGTCGAGGGGGCCGGGCCGCCCGGTGCGCACGTCGCAGAAGCGGCAGTTGCGGGTGCAGACATCGCCGAGGATGAGGAACGTCGCCGTGCGGTGCCCCCAACACTCGCCGATGTTGGGGCAGCGGGCCTCCTCGCAGACGGTGTGCAGGGCGTTGGAGCGCATCAGCCGCTTGAGGGCGTGGTAGGTCTCGTCGGTGGCGGGGAGCCGGGAGCGAATCCAGGGCGGTAAGCGTTGCGTTGCCATCGCCGGAAGCCCTCCTCACCCGCCGACTACGCGCCGCAGTCCGGCGGCGAAGGGCGGGTAGACGACCCCGCGCTCCGTCACGATGCCGGTGACGTACCGGTGCGGGGTCACGTCGAAGGCCGGGTTCGCCACCGTCACGCCCGCCGGCGCGATCGGACGCCCCCGGTAGGTCAAGGCCGTCACCTCGTCCGCCGGACGCTCCTCGATGGGGATGTCGTCCCCCGTCGCGGTGGCGAGGTCAATCGTCGAGGTGGGGACGCAGGGGTAGAAGGGGATGCCGTTCGCCTGGGCGACTACGGCCAGTTTGTAGGTGCCGATCTTGTTCGCCACATCCCCGTTGGCCGCCACCCGGTCGGCCCCCACCAGCACCAGGTTCACCTGACCGGTGCGCATGAAGTGGCCGGCGGCGTTGTCGGCGATTAGGGTGAAGGGGATGCCCAACTGTTGCAACTCCCAGGCGGTCAGCCGCGCCCCTTGCAGGCGGGGACGGGTCTCGTCCACCAGGACGTGGATGCGTTTCCCCTGCTCATAGGCGGTGCGGATGACCCCCAAGGCGGTGCCGTAATCCACCGTCGCCAGGGCGCCGGTGTTGCAGTGGTGCAAGATGGTGTCCCCGTCCTGTACCAGAGCCGCGCCGTGCTCCCCCAGCCGCCGGTTGACCGCCACGTCCTCGTCCGCCAACGCCTGGGCCTCGGCCAGAAGGGCGGCGGGGATGGCGGCCCGGTCGGGTTCGGACTCCGCCCGGCGCAGCAGACGGGCCACAGCCCAGGAGAGGTTGACCGCCGTCGGACGGGCCGCGCGGAGCGTCTCCGCCGCTGCCCGCAGGTCGTTCAACAGCCCGGCGCGGGACGCGCTCCGACTGCGGCGGGCCGCTAACGCCAGTCCGAAGGCCGCCGCCGCCCCAATCGCCGGTGCGCCGCGAATCGCCATCTCCCGAATGGCCCGCGCCACCTCCTCCGCCGTCTCCAATTCCAGCCACCGGACTTCCGCCGGGAGCAGCCGTTGGTCTATCAGCCGCACCCGTCCGGCGTGCCATTCCACACTCCGCATACTCTCCTCCGTTCGTTCAGGTGCTCCGAATACCGATAGCCGCCTGTCCCAGAGCCAGCCCGCCGTCGTTGGGCGGCACCAGGCGATGGGTATAAACGGTGAACCCGTCCTCGCGCAGCAGGGGGACGACGGCCTGTAGCAAAGTGACGTTCTGGAAGACGCCGCCGGAGAGGGCGACTTCCTCCAACCCTTCCTCCCGCCGAATCCGCCGGCAGACGGTCAGCACCGCCCGCGCCAGGCCGTTGTGGAAGCGGGCGGCGATGCGGCCGCGCTCGACGCCGGCCCGTTGGTCGGCGATGACGGCCCGCAGCACCGGC
>JALWUZ010000157.1 GCA_027079895.1 Anaerolineae bacterium | reverse complement strand
AGCCGTTTATGGAGAAGGAATGGGACGAGGACAAACAGATGGATTGGGCCATCAAGACCGGCTTCCCGATTCCCTTCGTCCAACTGCGGGTGATCGCGCCCGACGGCAATGATGTGGCCCACGACGGACAGGAGACCGGCGAGATCGTGGTGCGGACGCCCTGGTTGACGCCGGGGTACTACAAAGACCCGGAGCGGAGCGAGGAACTGTGGGCCGGGGGCTGGCTGCACACCGGCGATGTCGCCAACGTGGACGAGTACGGCTACGTGCAGATTGTGGACCGCATCAAGGATGTCATCAAGAGCGGCGGGGAGTGGATCTCTTCGCTGGAATTGGAGAACCTGCTCAGCCTGCACGACGACGTTTTGGAGGCGGCGGTCATCGGCGTGCCGGACGAGCGATGGGGGGAGCGTCCGCTGGCGATCATCGTCCCGGCGGAGGGGGCCGCCGAACGCATCACCGCCGCGGCTATGCAGGAGCATTTGCGGAAATTCGTGGACGAGGGGGTCATCACCAAGTGGGCGGTGCCGGAGCACTACGTTTTCGTCAAGGAACTGCCGCGCACCAGCGTGGGCAAGATAGACAAGAAGGTGCTGCGCAGCCGCTACCCGGAGGCTCCGAAGGAGTAATCCCACTCAGTGCCCCTTGCACCGGCCTTGCTCGCCGCCGGGGACGACGGGAGTAAGACGCCAAAAGCCGGGCTCCTCCACCACACCGGAGGAAGCCCGGCTTTCGGCATGTACGGCGGTCATTTGATCGCCGGCCCGGCCTTCCAGTCGTAGCCGATCTGCGGGTCGTCGTGGGGTATGCGGCCCTCGTCGGTGCCGTCGTACTCGTTGGAAGTGATGTAGAACACGTGGGCCGGGCCGTTCAGCACCCGATACCCGTGCGCCACGCCGGGGGGAATCTTCAGCACGACCGGCGGGAAACCCTCCCCCAGCATCACCTCCTGCAACTCGCCGTAGGTCGGGGAGTCGGGGCGGGTGTCGTAGAGGGCCGCCTTGACGGTGCCGACGGCGACGTACCACCAATCCACCTGCCGCTGATGGACGTGCCAGGCTTTGGCGACCCCCTGGAAGGACATCGTGTGGCTCCACTGGCCGAACCCCTCCGGGAAGATCGGGTCGCTGACGCGGATGATCTCCCGGAAAAAGCCGCGTTCATCGTTGTAAGTCTTCAGTTCCTTGAGTTCCACTCCTGCGATCATCGCTCCTCCGCAATCCTCCGCTCAGAATAGGGCTTTTCAAAATTCTCACGCTTACGGTCAAAGGGGTAGGCGATGGCATTGCCATCGCCTACCCAGCGTCCTCCAATAGCGCACGGCTCAATCGCCGGGATACCCCCTTGTTCACCCGTCGAAGGTTAGAACGTTGAAAAGCCTTATCTCAGAAAGTGACCTCTTGCAACGGCGCGGGCATAAAGATGAGGATGAAGAGCACCAGCACGCCCAGGCCGAACAGGATACGCCCGCCGTCCAGACGGCTCACGTCGTTGAGGGGCGGCGGGTGACGGGCGTTCAGCGACAGGTTGATGACCGCCCAGAGGAGCCAGAAAGAGCCCGCATCGTTGCCGGTGAGGCTCAGCCAGATCCCCCAGGCGAACATGGCGCCGATGGCGGCGAACCCCAGGTACTTGGACTTGGGCCCCAGGAGGGCGTAACTGACGTGACCGCCGTCCAGTTGCCCGACCGGCACCAGGTTGACCATCGTCACCAGCAGCCCGGCCCAGGCCGCGAAGGCCACCGAGTGCAGCCAGACGTCCTCGCCGTGGCTGGGGAGGAACCGCCCGAAGACCAGGTACTTGAGTCCGGCGTAGAGGAGCGAGTTCCCCTCCTGGAACGCGCTCGTCACGCCGGGGGGCGGCGGCCCGACCTGGGACATCTTCAGCCCCACGACGAGGAGCGGGATGGAGACGAGCAAGCCGCCGATGGGCCCCGCCACGCCGATGTCGAACAGGGCCTTGCGGTCGCGCATAGGGGCCTGCTGGGTGATGACCGCCCCCATCGTCCCGATGATGCTGATGGGCATGGGGATGAAGTAGGGCAGGCTGACCGGGGAGCCGTACCGGTGGGCGACGAAGTAGTGGCTCAGTTCGTGGGCCAGCAGAATCCCCAGCAGCGTCGCGGTGAAAGGGATGCCGAGGTACCAGTAGCGGATGGGGAGCCAGAACGAGTCGGTGATCGTCTTGACCTCGATCCCGGCGTCCTGCAAGCCGTACCCCGCCCCGATGAAGAGCACGCTGGCGACGGTCAGGGTGAACAGGAAGACGTTGACCCCCACCCGCGGCGGCTTGCGCTCGACCTTCTCGAAAGCCACCACCTCGTGCCGCCCGTCGGGGGCGTTGTGGATGGAGGCGACGTAGCCGTAACGGGCGAAGCGGCGGCTCATCTCCTCGAAGGCGGAGGTGGGGTCGCCGAGCAGCCGTCCCCGGAAGGAAATGGCCCGCACCGGCGGTTGCAGGACGGTATGCTCTTCGACGGACATCAGGTCCGCCAGTTGCCGCCGCAGTTGAGCAATGACCACCAACGCCGAAGTTTGCTCGTCGTGAGGTTCTTCCATCGGTGTACTCCGTTCGGCGGACTCATCCATGCCGGCGCACGAAGCGGTGCAGACGCTCCAACGCCTCCTCGATCTTCTCGTAAGCGGTGGCGTAGGAGCAGCGCACGTACCCCTTCCCCGCCGCGCCGAAGGCACTGCCGGGCACCACCGCCACCCGCTCCTCGTGGAGCAGTTTCTCGGCGAACTCGTTCTCATCCATCCCGGTGACCTCGATGGACGGGAAGGCGTAGAAGGCTCCCTGGGGCTCGAAGCACTTCAACCCGATTTCGTTCAGCCCGTCCACGATGAGCCGCCGCCGTCGGTCGTACTCGGCCACCATCTCCTGCACGTAAGGCTCGCCTTCCTTCAGGGCGGCCAGCGCGGCGTACTGGCTCACCGTCGGGGCGCACATAATCGTGTACTGGTGAACCCGGCGCATCATCTCCAGAATCTCCGCCGGAGCCGCGATGTACCCAATCCGCCAGCCGGTCATGGCGTAGGCTTTGGAGAACCCTTGCAGCAAGACGGTGCGGCTGTACATCCCCGGCAGGCTGGGGAAGCAGACGTGCTCCGTGCCGTAGACCAGCCGGTCGTAGATCTCGTCGGAGATGACCAGCAGGTCGTGCTGCTTGGCGATGGCGGCGATCGAGTTGAGCCGTTCGCGGCTCATCACCGCGCCGGTGGGATTGTTGGGGTAGCCGATGAGGAGCACTTTGGTACGCGGGGTGATGGCCGCCGCGATCTCCTCCGCCGTGACCTGGAAGCCGTTCTCCACGCGGGTGGGGATGATGACCGGCTTCCCGCCGGCGAAGATGACCTCCGGCGCGTAGGAGACGAAGCAGGGCTCCGGCACGATCACCTCGTCGCCGGGGTCGAGCGTGGCGGCCAGGGCCAGGTAGAGGGCCTCGGAGACGCCGACCGTCACCAGGATTTCGCTGGCCGGATTGTAAGTCTGGCCGTACATCCGGTCCAGGTGCTCGGCGATCGCCCGCCGCAGTTCCATCAGGCCGGAGTTGGACGAGTAATGGGTCTCCCCGCGCTCCAGGGCCGCGATGCCGGCGCGGACGATCGGCTCCGGGGTGTCGAAATCCGGCTCGCCGATGCCGAGGCTGATGACATCCTCCATCGTGGCGGCGATGTCGAAGAAGCGGCGGATGCCGGAAGGCGGAACGTTGGAGATCCGTTCCGAGACGAAATTGCGCACGCGATGCATGTGACCTCCTTGAAAACAGGGTTTTGTAGAACGCGCTCACATCTGACGCAACTTGGCCCGCAGGTCGTCCGGCGAGGCGGCCTCCAGCGGGACGTACTCGACGCCGGGGTAGTAGCGGGCGAAGAACTCCCGCAGGTCGCTGGGCCACAGTCCGGGGTTGACGGCGATCACCCGCCGCTTGTCCAGGTCGCCCATACCGGCGTCGTCGGCACTGCTGCCGATGGTGTAATGGCGGTCTTCCCACGTGCCGTCCACCGCCGCCAACGCCCACTCGACGCTCGCGCCGGGGGGCAGCAGGACGTAGGTGCGCTCGTACTGCACCCTGGGCCGGCCGCGCTCGCTCGGCTCCGCGGCGGTGGGGGCCGGCGCGACCTGGAAACTGTGGGTCGTCAGCACCCCGCCGGAGGCGGTGAAGGTGGCCTGGTACTCGCCGGACTCCTTCAGCGGGCCGACGGTGTAAGTCCAGGTGTGCTGGCTGCCGTCCCGTCCGATCTTGGGGGCACCGACGGGGAGCGAATCGCCCGACGGCTGCCGGACGGTCAGGTGGACGTTGGTCAGACCGGCGAGCGACCGCGCTTCGAGCGTCACCGCGTCGCCGACGCGCAGGCTGTCGGGCCGATGGCTCAACTTGGCCGACGGGGTAGTCTCGTGCTCCGGCGGCTCCTCCGCGCCGACGATGACCAGTTCCGCGTCGTCCCAGTAGGCATCGTTGTGCTTGAACGGCCAGAGCGTCTTGCTGCGCAGGAAAACCGTCACCGTGTCCCCCTGGGCGACCGCCTCGACGGGCGGCACCTGGGCGTACTCGTTGTAGATGTGCGCCCCCCGTCCCCAAACAACGGTGTCGGCGAAGGGGTTGGTGCCGCCGGTGGGGTCAATGCCGACGTAGAAAGTGAAGTTGCGCCAGTCGTCGGCGGTGCCGGGGCTATCGGTCGGGGGCTCGTCCCCTTCCAGCAGGAAGCCGGGCCCGTGACCGGGGCCCTCGCTCCAACGGGGGTCGTCGGTGTTCGGTCGCCCCTGACAGTTGCTCCAGGCGTGCGCCCAGGCGGTCAGTCGCAGGCGAGTTCCCGGCTGGACGTGAACTTGCTGCATGAGGCCGGCGTCGTGCTTGCGGTAGAAGGTGAAGATGAGATACCCCTTCCTCCCGCTGTGTACCCGGTGCTCGTCCACGTAATCCCAGGCGTCCCGCGATTCCGGCTGATCCCAGGTGCCGGGGTCGTGGCGGAACCAGACTACCCAGCCCGGCGGGCTGGCGATGTTGCCGATGTCGGTCTCGTAAGGCGCCGCTCCTACCGGAAAAATCCGCACGTGGTGGGAACTTTCCTCCCCCCAGTCGGCCTCGAATCCTCCGTTCCTCAACAAATTTTGCGCCATGTGTCACCTCCTGTGTGATTCCATCAAATACGCCCCTCGTCGTCGAACCCCAGGCCGCGCTCGCGCATGCTGACGAACCGCCCCTGTCCGATGACCAGGTGATCGAGTACCTCGATGTCCAGCAGGTGGCCGGCCGCGACCAGCCGCCGGGTCAACTCCACGTCATCCCGCGATGGGGAGGGGTCGCCGGATGGGTGATTGTGAGCGATGATGATGGAGGCGCAGCCCTGTCTGACGGCCCGACGGAACACGTCGGCGACGCGGATGTAACTGGTGTTGAGCCCGCCTATGCTGACCGTGTCTGCCCCAATGACGCGGTTGCGGGTGTCGAGGTACAGCACCCGCAGGTGCTCCTGTTCCTGATGGGCCATCTCGGCCTGCAAGAGTTGGGCTACCTCGGTGGGGCTATGCACGACCGGCCGGTCGTCCAGTGCGGCCAGCAGCAGACGGCGGCCCAGTTCCAGGGCGGCCTTGAGTTGGGCCGTCTTGGCCTCGCCGAGCCCCTTTTCGGCCCGCAATTCGGCGAAGTCGGCGCGGGCCAGCCCCGCCAGCCCCTTGTAACGGCTCAGAAGCCGCTGAGCCAAGTCGAGGGCACTTTCCCCGCCTACGCCAGTGCGCAGGATGATCGCCAGGAGTTCCGTCGTCGAAAGCGCACCTTCCCCGACGCGGGCCAGCCGCTCGCGGGGACGCTCGCCGGTGGGCAAATCCTTGATGCGGGTGCGGGCGACATCCTGAGCCATCACTTGCTCCTGTCCAGGCCGATGGTATAATATCGTCCACTCGAACCGAAGGAGTAGTCCTCGATGGAGAAAATACTGGCGAGCATCCCGCTGTACCTGACGATCTTGTCCACCGTGTGCGGGGGAATCACGACCGCGTTGGTGGGCGGGCTGGCGATCTGGACTTTCCGGGACATCCGCTCCCGTTCCCGCGACATTTTGGCGCAGATTCTGGCGACGTTGTTGGTGCTCCTCATCCCGGTCATCGGCCTGGTGGTCTACCTGATGCTGCGCCCGCGCGAGACGCTGGCCGAAGCCTACGAGCGTTCGTTAGAGCAGGAGGCGTTGCTGCAAGCCATCGAGGAGCCGGAGGTGTGCCCCGGCTGCGGCCAGCGGGTGAAGAGCGATTACCTGTTCTGCCCCGCCTGCCACACGCAGTTGAAGGTGGCCTGCCCCAGTTGTGGCCGTCCGCTGCGGATGACCTGGTCGCTCTGCCCCTACTGCGGCACCTCCGTCACCCCGCAGGTTCAGGAGGGCCCCGCCCCGGAGCCGTCCGCGGCCGCCGACTGACAGGCCGGTCTCAGTCGCCGTCCTCCTCCCCCACCACGTGGACTTTGAGCAAGTTGGTCTCCCCGCCGCCGCCGAAGGGGATGCCGGCCGTCAGCACCACCGTATCCCCCCAGGCGACGATTCCCTCGCGGCGGGCGACCTGCACCATCGTCGTGACCATCGCGTCGGTGGTGGCGAACTCCCCCACCTGAACCGGAATCACTCCCCACACCAGAGACATCCGCGCTAACGTGGTGCGGTTGGGCGTCACCGCCACGATCGGCACCGCCGGCCGGTGCCGGGCGACCATCTGCGCCGTCCGGCCCGACATCGTCGCCGTGATGATCGCCCGCGCGTGAACCTCGTTGGCGATTTCGACGGCGGCGCAACTGATGGCCTCGGTGATGGTGTCGTGGTGGGGGGACTCCTCGTACAACAGGCGGCCCTCCGGCAGGTGAGCCTCGGCGTTGGCGCATATGCGGGCCATCGTCTCCACCGCCTCCACCGGATAGCGACCGACCGCCGTCTCGCCGGAGAGCATCACCGCGTCGGTGCCGTCGAGGATGGCGTTGGCGACATCGGAGGCCTCGGCCCGCGTGGGGCGGGGGTTCTCGATCATCGTCTGGAGCATCTGGGTGGCGGTGATGACCGGTTTGCCGACCTGATTGCAGGCGCGGATGATCCGTTTCTGGTGAAACGGGACCTCCTCGGCGGGCGTCTCCACCCCCAGGTCGCCCCGCGCCACCATCACCCCGTCGGACTCGGCCAGGATGGCGTCGAAGACCAGCAGGGCCTCCGGCTTCTCGATCTTGGCGACGATCGAGGCCGGAGAGCCCTTGAGGAACTGCCGCAGTTCGCGCACGTCGGCGGCGCGGCGGACGAAGGAGAGGGCGAAGAAGTCCACCCCCTGTTCCAGCGCGAAGAGCACATCGGCGCGGTCTTTGTCGGTCAGGGCGGAGAAGCGCAGGTCCGCGCCGGGGACGTTGATGCCTTTGTGAGAGGTCAGCACCCCGCCGTTGACCACGCGGCATTTCAGGCAGCCCTCGCCCGCCTGGACGACGGTCAGTTCCAGGCGGCCATCGTCCAGGAGCACCGCCTGGCCGGGGCGCAGGTCGCGCAGCAGGATCGGGTGGGGAAC
>JALWUZ010000156.1 GCA_027079895.1 Anaerolineae bacterium | reverse complement strand
GGTCGGCGACGGCCAGCGGGAGCGGGCCGGGGCTCAGAAAGATGGTGTCGCCGTCGGCGAGCATACCGGCCACCGTCTGCCCGATGCGGGTCTCCGCGTCGGGGCGGGAAGCGGGCGCGGTGGAGACGGCTCCGCCGTGGACGCGCTCCAACACTCCCTGCTCGGCGAGGGTCTGGAGGTCGCGCCGGATGGTGGCCGGATTGACGCCGAACCGTTCCGCCAGGGCGGAGACGCGGACGAAGCCCTGTCGGGCGACCAGGTCGGCGATGGCGGCGCGTCTCGTGGGGGAAAGGGTGTGACTTTGCACGTTCACGCGCGAAATTGTACCACCTGGTGCGCGTTTTGTCAACAACGGGTGCGCGGATGTCGCCATCGAGTCGTCCGCGAGACGCCGCGCCGGCGGGCCGGTCAGCGTGCTGGCCAGTTGGAGGTCGCTGGGTAGGCGATGGCACTGCCATCGCCTACCCCCTTTGGCCGTAAGCGTAAGAACTTTGAAAAGCCATAGTGACTTGACAAGCGGGCGGATTTGTCATATCATTTGAACCGTCAACCTCATAATCCCCTCCGACTCACTGCGACCCCTCCGGGGCGAGTGAGCGATAAGGTACAGAGAGCAATCCCTGTGCCCGCCGTGTTAGCAAAGGAGGCCGTCCTGCGCCGGGCCCGCCCCGGCACAGAGGTCTCCTTTTTCATTCGCACCCACTCAGTAAAAAGGAGGTATCCCAAAATGTCCAAAATCTTGCGCATCAACATGACCGACCGTACTGCTACTTACGAGGATGTACCCGACAAGTACAAGTACCTCGGCGGGCGTGGCCTTACGTCCTCCATTGTCTACGACGAGGTGGACCCCACCTGTCACCCCCTGGGCCCGAACAACAAATTGGTCTTCGCGCCGGGCATCGTCACCGGCACCAACGCCCCCACATCGGGCCGGGTCTCGGTCGGCGGCAAGTCCCCGCTGACCGGCGGCATCAAGGAGTCGAACGCCGGCACCTCCTGGTCGCAGATCGTGGGACGCCTGGGCATCAAGGCGATCATCGTCGAGGGGTACCCCCAGGACGATGGCTGGTGGGGGGTGAAGGTCTCCAAAGACGGGGTGGAGTTCTTCCCCGCCGACGAGTACGCCGGCAAAGGGCTCTACGAGGTCTATCCCCAACTGTTCGAGCGATTCGGCGACAAGGTGGGCATCGCCAGCATCGGCATCGCCGGTGAGCGACAGTACGCCAACTCCGGCGTCTGCTTCAACGACATTGACAACCGTCCCAGCCGGTACTCCGGGCGCGGCGGCCTGGGGGCGGTGATGGGCTCCAAGCACCTCAAGTTCATCGTCGTGGACGGCGCGGGCGCACCGGGGGTGGAGATCGCCAACAAGGAACTGTTCAACCAGGGGCGCAAGAAGTTGCTCAAGGCGTTGAACACCCACGACATCACCAAGCCGGGCGGGGCCCTCAACACTTACGGCACCGCCGTGCTGGTCAACATCATCAACGAGGCCGGCGGGCTGCCCACCAACAACTTCCGCAGTGGCCGGTTCGACGGCGCGGCCAAGATCTCCGGCGAGGCGATGGCGGAGTACTGCCAGACGCGCGGCGGCGTCGGCACGATGGGCCACCCCTGCCATCCCGGTTGCGTCATCCAGTGCTCCAACGTCATCCCCAACCCCGACGGCAGCGAGTTGGTCTCCGTCATTGAGTACGAGACCACCTGGGCCTTCGGCGCCAACTGCGGCATTGACGACCTGGATGTCATCGGCAAACTGACCCGGATGGCGAACGACTACGGTATGGACACCATCGAGGCCGGCGGCACGATCGCGGTGGCGATGGAGGCCGGGCTGGCGGAGTGCGGCGACGGGCAGCGGGCGATCGAGTTGATGGAGGAGATCGGCAAGGGGACGCCGCTGGGCCGCATCCTCGGCCAGGGCGCGGCGACCACCGGCAAGGTGTTCGGCGTCGTGCGCGTGCCGGGCGTCAAGGGGCAGAATATGCCCGCCTACGAGCCTCGCGCCATCAAGGGGATCGGCATGACCTACGCCATCAGCACGATGGGGGCCGACCACACCTCCGGCTACACCATCGCCCCGGAGATTCTGGCCTGCGGCGGCGACGTGGATCAGTTCGACATCAACAAGGCGGACTTGGTGCGGGCCTTCCAGTACACCACCGCTTTCATTGACTCCTCCGGTCACTGCCTCTTCATCG
>JALWUZ010000155.1 GCA_027079895.1 Anaerolineae bacterium | reverse complement strand
GGGCGGCGTCGTCCAGCGGTTGATGCGTCCCCAGGGCGACCAGATAGTCCAGCGCGGCGACCCGCCCGCCCAGCAGGTCACGGAGGAGGCGGAACAGGAGCGGGAGCGGCGCGGTGCGGGTGGCGTCGGGGATGATGACGAGCACCCGCTTCCCCGCCAGCGACAGGCTCCCCAACCCCTCGGAGAGCAGGTCGCGCACCTCGGCCTCGCTCAGCGGGGACGCAGCCCGGCCCCGGCCTACGACTTCCACGGCGGCGTCTCCGGCAGCAGCCCCTCGAACTCCGCGATGAGGGCGGCCTCGTACTCACCGGCGTACTCCCCGGCCAGGAAGCGATGCACCGCCTCCTCGTAGAAGCGGCGCCAGGAGTCCGCCTCCTGTCCGGGGTTGATGGGGTAGAACAGGGCGCCGACGGCCCGCGCCGCCCGCAAATCGCCGGGGGCGTCGCCGACCATCAACACGTGCTCCGGCGCGTACCGCCCCTGCGCGGCCAACTCCAAGTGGAGAGACTTCTTCCCCATCTCCTGCCCGGCGATGACCCGCACATAGCGGGCGAGGTCGTGCTCCTCCCACTCCCGCGTCAACGCCTCCAACGGCGTGGCGGAGACGACGATCATATCCGCCCGCTCCGCCAGGAACGCCAGGCTCTCCCGCACGTAGGGGAACGGGGGGATGCCGTGAACCATCTCCGCCACCGCCGCGTTGACCGCCGTCGTCCAGGCCCAGGCGGTCTCCAACTCCGGCGCGGGATGGGCCTGCATGTAGTCCCGCAGGCCGGCGTTGCTCTTGGGGTACCGCTCGTCGGCGATGAAGGCGCGGATGTGCGGGGCCTGGGGGATGGCGACCGGCCGCGCCTGCACCTCCGGCCGCTCCCGCAGCAGGTCGAAGACCATCACCAGCGCGGGCCAGCGGTTGATGCCGCGCCATTTCGAGTACAGATTGACGAACTCGGCGGCCTCGCGGGCGTACCGGGAGACCGGTTGCAAACGCCAGTGTTTGATGGTGTTGGGAATGAAGCACTCCTTGTGTTTGATCTCCATCGTGTCGAAAGCGCAGCCGTCGGAGTCAATGCCGATGAAGAACTCGTGCCGTGGCTCCAACTCCGCCAGGGGACGGGCTGCTTCGGGATAAGCCGTCATCAGACACCTCCATCCAAAGGTCAGTGCAGATGCTCCTCGATGGCCAGGGCCACCGTGCGGGGGACCACCGTCGCCAACTCCTCCACACTCGCCGCCCGGACGCCGTCCAGCGAGCCGAATTTTTCGAGCAGGGCCTTGCGCCGCACCGGGCCGACGCCGGGGACGGCGTCCAACTGGGAGGCGAGCCCGGCCTTCCGCCGCCGCGTGCGGTGATGGGAGATGGCGAAGCGGTGCGCCTCGTCCCGCACCCGTTGGAGCAGGTGGAGCCCCGCCGAACTGCGCTCCAACGTCACCGGGCGGGCCCGCCCCGGTCGGAAGATCTCCTCCTCCCGCTTCGCCAGGGCGACGACCGGCACCCGCCCGCTCAGGCCGAACTCCTCCAGCACGGCGACCGCCACCTGCAACTGGCCGCGCCCCCCGTCCACGAGGAGCAAGTCCGGCAACTTGGCCCAGCCCCGCTCCTTGCTGCCGGGCGCGGCCTCCTCGGAGGTGGTCATCTGCCAGCGACGGAACCGCCGCCGCAGCACCTCCCGCATAGCAGCGTAATCGTCCACCCCCGCCGTCCGCCGGATGACGAACCGCCGGTAGGCCGACTTGCGCGGCACCGCGTGGACGAAGACGACCATGCTCCCGACCGTCTCCGTCCCCTGGGTAGTCGAAATGTCGTACCCCTCGATGCGCACCGGCGGGCGGGGCAAAGTCAACGCCCGCTGCAACTCCGCCACCGCCTCCTCCTGCCGATGGGCGTCCGCCTGCCACTGCGCCCGCAGCGCGGCCAGCGTCTCGGCGGCGTTCTCGGCGGCCAGGGCGACCAACTCCCGCTTCTGTCCCTGCCGGGGGACGTGCAACGTCACCTGGGCTCCGCGCTTGCCCCGCAGCCACTGCTCGATAATCAACGCCTCCTCGACCTGCTCCGGCAGCAGCACCTCCGGGGGGATGTAGGCCGCCTCGTCGTAGAACTGCTTGAGGAACGCCGCCATCACCGCCCGCTCCTCCTCGCCCTGCGTCCCTTCCAGGACGAAGTACTCCCGCCCCAGCAACTTCCCGGCCCGGATGAAGAAGACATGCACGCAGG
>JALWUZ010000154.1 GCA_027079895.1 Anaerolineae bacterium | reverse complement strand
CTGGAAGTACAGCGTCTTGTCCTCGACGTACACCTGATACCCCAGCCGTCGGGCGCGCGCCCACAGGAACTCCCAATCGGTCTGATTGTACTGCAAGACGTAGTGATACTTGGCGTCGCCCAGCCCGTCGGTGTCAATCTGGCAGCCGGTCAGCCCCGCCGTCTCCTGGACGATCGTCTTGACGATCTGCTCATCGCTGATTGGCGTCCCCTGGGGATTGGCGTCCCCGTAAGTGCGCGTGTGCTTCCCTCGATTCAGACGATGGGCGCGGTCGTACCCGCGGATGCGCAACTCGACCCCCTCCGCCGCGAACACCGGTTCGATGGCCGTGACCTCCCCGATGATCAACGTCGCCCGCACCTCCCCCGGCTCATCGGGAATCTCGTCGCTGCGCACCTCGATTTTGACCTCCGCCCCCATCCCGAAGACATCGGCGTCGGCGTACAGCAGTTTGCCGGACTGCGGGTCCATCTCGTCGTTGAGCGTGATGCTGAACATCGCCGGCATATAGACGTTCGTATCCACCACCACCTCGACCAGGTCGCGCTCGATTCCCTTCTGTTCCCGCCCGTCAACGGTGATGATTATCCGCTCCGGCATAACGACCTCCGCCTCTCACACGCGCGGCACCAACAGCACCTGCCCTGGCTTCAAGTCCAACGGATTCAGAAGCCCGTTCGCCTCCGCCAGATGTCGCCAGTACGCCGGGTGGCCGTACTCCTGATAAGCGATCCAATCGAGCCGCTCCCCCTGCTGCACGACGTGAGTTCGCCGCGCCTCCGTGCGGGTGGTTGGATTCGTCGGCGGCAACTCATCGTCCTCCAAGTCCAGTTGCACGAAACTGACCTGTGCCCGCGCCCGCACCGGCTTCCCGCTGGGCAGGAAGAGCGTGTAACTGATAGAGACCTGATTCACAACGGCGGTGAAGAGTTGCAAATCCCCCCACACGAACAGCACCAACGGCGGCGGCACCCGTCCCCAGTTGGTATCCTTCCCCAGCAGCGTCAGGCTCAACAGGACGTTGGTGTACTTGCGGACATCCTGCTCGGCGGGGTCCGTCTCCCCCGTCGTGTCGAAGATGAGATTGAGGCTAAAGCGGGCCGGCTGACCGCCGCCGCAGTACAACTCCGGCGCGTTCGCGTCCAGCGACCGCTCCGCGTGCCACGAGACCCCTTTGCTGACGGTCAACTCCTGGGGATTGAACTGGCACTCCAGCGTCCCGATGATGTCATCCGTCAACTGGTCAATGGCGACCAGCGTCGCCCGCTGCAACGTTGGCTTCGACCCGCCGCCCAGCATGCCTTTCAGGGTGCTCAACTTACTCAACATCGCCTCACCTCCTCACCACCCCTGCCGCTCCCGCTCGATGGTCAGCATCCGCTTGATGATGGGGTAGATTTCCTGTGCCAACCGCGCCAAATCCGCCTTCTTCCTCTGGCCGTCCTCCCCCGCCGTCTCCTCTTCGGTCTGCGTCCCCGTGTCCGGCTGCGACACCGTCCCGACCGGGAGGGCGGCTCCTTCCTCCACCTTTCGCCGAATCACCGGCGCCGCCTCTCCTGGCGGCGCAAGCGACGGGCGGCGCGGCTCCGGCGGCTCCTCCCCCCGCCGACCGCGCGGCGATGGCGGCTTACCGCCCGGCGGCTGCGGCGGCGCGGGCGGCGGGGCCAACGGCATCTCACCGGCGCGGTCGCCCTCCCCGCGCAGACGGGCCAACACCGGTAGGGGCAGGGCTCGCCCCTGCCCTGGGGGGGCAACCGTGGGGGCGACCCGGCGGGTCGCCCCCACGCGCCACGGCGACGGTGGGGCGCCTCGGTGCGTCGCCACCCGTCGGACCGGGCGGCTCACAGGGAGAGCGGCCATCCTCTGGACACGGCGCCGCACCTCACGCCCCAGCGGGGCAACCGGTAGGGGACGGCCTTGCGCCGTCCCTGTCTCCGACGGGGCGACCTTCGGGGGGGCAACCCCAGCGGTTGCCCCTACGCGCCCCGGCGACGGTGGGACGCTCCGGTGCGTCGCCACCCGTCGGACCGGACGGCTCACGGGGAGAGCAGCCATCCTCTGGACGCGGCGCCGCACCTCACGCCCCAGGCGGCCCGGCGAGGGGGCCTCCGTAGGGGCGATCCGGCGGGTCGCCCCTACCGGCGGCGGGGTCGGTTTCGTCCCCACCAGCCTCGGCGGGGCGGCCTCCGGGGGGGCAACCGCGGGAGTTGCCC
>JALWUZ010000153.1 GCA_027079895.1 Anaerolineae bacterium | reverse complement strand
GACGACGGCGGCCAACGCTTGGACGATGATCTGTTTGGCATCATCCATCGCTTCTCACCCCCCAGTTGGTTTCGTCGCCATTCATACCACGAATGTGGCCGCCCGTCAAGTTAGCGGAAACCAAAGTCTAAAGGACAGCATCAAGAGAAAGAGGAGCAGGAAGCCAATCGGCGGTTGTCACGCCGCCGCATCTTGGTTGAGAACATTATCGGTAGATTGAAGGTCTTTCGCATTCTGAGCGAGCGGTACCGTAATCGTAGGAAGCGTTTCGGATTGCGTTTCAACTTGATCGCTGCCATCCATAACCTCGAGCTCGCCGTCACATGACTTTTGCAAGAGGTCTAGTATGATACGCTCACCCCACCGCGGCTGATGGGCTGTATTCACACTGGAAATCCAGCCGGACGTCCTAGACGAGCAGCATTGCGTCGCCGAAACTGTAAAAGCGATACCGCTTCCGCACCGCCTCGGCGTAGGCGCGGTCAATCAGCTCCTTGCCCGCGAAGGCCGACACCAACATCAACAGAGTCGAGCGGGGCAAGTGGAAGTTGGTGATGAGCGCGTCCACGACGCGGAAGCGGTAGCCGGGGTAGATGAACAGATCCGTCGCTCCGTCGAAGGGGCGCACGACGTGGAAGTCCGTCGCCGCCGACTCCAGCACCCGGACGCTCGTCGTCCCCACCGCCACGACCCGCCCACCCGCTTGCCAGGTGCGGTTCACCTCCTCCGCCACCGCCGGAGGGAGCGTGCAATACTCGGTGTGCATCCGGTGCTCCTCGACGTTCTCCTCGCTCACCGGGCGGAAGGTATCCAGCCCGACGTGCAGGGTGACGAAGACGGAGTTTACCCCGCGCTCGCGCAATTCCCGGAACAGGCGCGGGGTGAAGTGCAGCCCGGCCGTCGGAGCCGCCGCCGACCCCGGCGTGTGGGCGTAGACCGTCTGATACCGCTCGGCGTCGGTCAAGGGGACGTGGATGTAGGGCGGCAGCGGCATCACCCCCACCCGTTCCGCCAGCGGCAGCACCGCTCGGTCGAAGTGGAGCACCCGCAAGCCGCGCTCCCCCTCTTCCACTACCCGCGCCTGGGCGACCGGCTCGCCGTCAGGCCCGTCGAGCAGCAGGAGCCGCGTCCCGGTGCGCACCCGTTTCCCCCGCACCAGCGTTTCCCAGGTGTCGTCGGTGCGTCGCCGAAGCAGCAGCACCTCCGCCTTGCCGCTGGTCTCCTTACGCGCGAAGAGCCGGGCGGGGATGACCCGGCTCTCGTTATGCACAAGGAGGTCCCCCGTCCGCAGGAACTTCGGCAGGTCGCGGAAGCGGTGGTGGAGGATTCGCCCTCCATCCCGTTCCACCACCATCAGGCGGGAGGCGTCCCTGGGCTCGACAGGGGTCTGAGCGATCAACTCAGGCGGCAGATGGTAATCGAAAGCGGCGGTCTTCATTGCCTCTCGGCGACCTCCTCCCAGGTGGCCTCGACCACTTCATCGGCCTGCGCTGGAGCCTCCGTCGGCGTCCCTTGCCACAGGGCGACGAGCAAGGCGGTGAAGGCCAACACGTCCAGCAGACTACAGCAGCATCCCAGCCCGGCGTTGGTCAGTGCGACTTGGGATAGCGACATCCGCGGCGGCAGGAGCATCAGCAGGGGCTGGCGGGCCAGGTCGGCCAGGGTGGCGACGAACAACGCGCCGAAGCCGAGCAACGCCAACAGGGCCGGAGTGGTGCGACGGCGGAGCAGGAGCACGCTCGCCGTGATCACTCCGGCCAAATGCACCAGTAGGACGGGAATCACCGGCAACCAGGTGACGTACCAGAGTTGAGGGGACATTGGGGCCTCACGGGTTTGATGTAACAAACAGCCCGCCATTGCTGGCGGGCCGCCGGTCTCACAGTGCCGAGGGACAGACTTGAACTGTCGACCCCCTGATTTTCAGTCAGGTGCTCTACCAGGCTGAGCTACCTCGGCGAAAAGGTGGATGGACGCGGGCTATAGACGGCCACGATTCTACCACGTTTTCGCATTTCGACAAGTTGCCGGGCTCTGATCACTCTGATGCCCTTGCTTACCTGGAAGTGAGGGGGTTCGAAGCAAACACCTAGCTCATAGAGTAAAGAGGGGATTGAGGGAACGGGGGAGGCCGGTAAGTCGTGGGGGGTTGACCGAGCCGACGCGCCCCCTCCGGCACTCCCGAAACGAAGCAAACGGCAGGGTGAGCGGGGGC
>JALWUZ010000152.1 GCA_027079895.1 Anaerolineae bacterium | reverse complement strand
TTGTTACAGGACGGCTACCGCCGCTTGACGGGGCGTGGCCGCTAGTTTATAATCACTCGGTTGGGGACAATGGCGTCAGAGGACAGGATTCGGACAGCGGAGCGGCCACCGGTACGCCCGGAGCGGTACGACGAGGAGTATTTCCTGAGCGCGTGCGAGGGGTACGCCGAGTTCATCGCCAGTGAAGGAGCGCATCTCTCCCGCCGCCTGCGGCAGGCGTTCGCAGTCGCCGCCGTCTCCCCCGGCATGCGGGTGCTCGATGTCGGCTGCGGGCGCGGAGAGATTCTCCGCCACTGTGCCGCGCTGGGGGCCCAGGCTTACGGGATTGATTACGCCCCCGTCGCCACCCGCATCGCCCGCATGTTGATAGACGACGAGGCAACGGGCGGCATAGCCGGCGTTTACCAGGCGAACGCCCGCCATCTCCCGTTCCCATCCCGCACCTTCGACCGGGTGCTGATGTTCGACCTCGTCGAGCACCTCCATCCCTGGGAACTGGCGCAGACGCTGGCCGAGGCCCGGCGCGTCCTACGCCCCGACGGGCGGCTCATCATCCACACCGCCCCCAACGTCTGGTACGACCGGTACGCCTATCCGGTGGTGCGGCTGGTGCGCCTCCTGATGGGGCAGGGGGAGCGATACCCCAAGGACCCGCGGGCGATCATCCCCGCCAACCTGGACGTGCATGTCAACGAGCAAAGCGCGTTCAGCCTGTGGCGGACGCTGCGACGGGCGGGGTTCCGGCCCCAGGTGTGGCTGGACACGCCGCCGCAGCACCGGCAGGAGGGGCTGCTGTTCCGGGCCGCCCGGCACGTCCTGTTCAACTGGCCCCCCTTCCGCTGGTTCTTCGAGCGGGAGGTCTTCGCCGTCGCCGAACCGGAGGAGGTGTGAGATGCGGGACCGGCGGTCGGTGGACGAGTTGTCCATCGAGGAGTTGGAGGCCATCCTGCTGCTCCGCAAGCGGGAGGCGCGGTTGGAGCGTCTCCGCCGATTGGGGAAGAAGTCCCCGCCGACGCTCGACCCGCTGACGGTCAGACGGGCGGCGACTCCCCCAGAGCCGATGGAGGAGGAAGAGGAACCGCGCCGGGGCATTCGGTGGGACTGGGTGCGCGAGAAGACTCTGTTGCTCGTCGAACTGCTGGTTGTGGCCGCCCTGTTCTGGCTCCTGTTCGACTTGCAGGCCACCATCCGCCGGGTCAATCAGGAGGCGACTCAGGCCCAGCAGGCCCAGTTGCCGACTATCCCGCCGACGACGCCGCCGACCCCGACGCCGCTCATCAACGTCGTCATCCTGCCCGGCGGCCACACCCCGCCCGACTCCCCCGGCGGGGCCGCTCCGGCGGAGATACCGGCCCATCTGCGCCCGCTGGTGGAAGCGATTACTCCGCTGCCTGTCCCGACACCAGGGCCGGAACAAGCGGTGCGCATCCGCATCCCGGCCATCGGCGTGGACGCGCCGGTCGTCGAGGGGGATGATTGGGAGTCGCTCAAGCAGGGGGCCGGCCATCACATCGGCAGCGCGAACCCCGGCGAGAGCGGCAACTGTATCATCTCCGCCCACGACGACGTGTACGGGGAGATCTTCCGGCACCTGGATGAGGTTGATCTTGGGGATGAGGTCTTCATCCACACCGCCAGCCGGATTTACCGGTACGTCGTCACCCAGAAACGGGTCATCGAGCCGACGGATGTCAGCGTGATGTACCCGACGACGAGCCCGATCGTGACGCTCATCACTTGCTATCCCTACGGCGTAGACACCCATCGCCTGGTCGTCATCGCCGAATTGAGTCCGTAACACCCACAGCGAAAAGTCACAGGAGGAGATATGGCAAAGAAATCACGTCGTGTCAGGAAGCAGAACCGCCCGGTGCGGCTCTCGCAATCGCAGTTGGTCATGCCCCAGACGCTCGCGGGGTCGGCGCCGGCCGCCGCCGCCCCGACGCCCGCCGCCGTCAGCCCGACGGCGCAGCAGCCGGCGGTCAATCTGGCGGAGGAGTATCACTACGTCATCGCCGACCTGAAGCGCATCGGGCTCATCGCTCTGGCGATGTTGGTTTTGCTCGTCGTACTGGCTTTTTTGTTGACGTAGGCGGGTGCGGCGCGGTGACGGCAGCGCATGCATGGGACGGCAGCGCATGGAATGCGCTGCCTGGGTCTGAGGCCCGAACCCAGGCGGCGGATTTATCCGCTGCCGAACCCGCGCAGCCGGTGGGC
>JALWUZ010000151.1 GCA_027079895.1 Anaerolineae bacterium | reverse complement strand
GCCCCGGAGGGTACGGCGGTGTGGGCCGACGTGCAGACGGCGGGCCGGGGGCGGCTGGGCCGTCGCTGGAACGCTCCCCCAGGGAGCGGGCTGCTGTGCTCTCTCCTCTTCCGCCCGCCGTGGCCGCCGGAGAGGGCCCACTGGCTGACGACGGCCTGCGCCCTGGCCGCCGCCGACGCCGTCCGGCGGGTGGCCGGGCTGGAAACGCTCCTCAAATGGCCCAACGACCTGGTTGTCGAGCGGGGGGGACGCTGGCTCAAGTTGGCCGGCGTGCTGACGGAGACGGGGCTCAGCGGGGCGCGTCTGGACTACGTCGTCGTCGGCATCGGCCTGAACGTGTCGGTGCGCCCGGCGGAGTTGCCGCTGCTGGCCCCCAACGCCACCAGCATCCTGGCGGAGACGGGGCGGACTGTGCCGCGCGAGACGTTGCTGGCGGCGTTGCTGGAGGAGGCCGCCGCCCGGTACGCCCACCTGCGGGCCGGGGGCAGCCTCTACACGGAGTGGACGCGCCGCCTGGCGACGCTGGGCCGTCGGGTGGAAGTGGTCATCGGCGGCCAGCGCGTCTCCGGCCTGGCCGAAGGGGTGGACGAGGAGGGCCGCCTGCTGCTCAGGGGTGCGGATGGGACGCTCCGGCGGCTGGCGGTGGGGGACGTGACGCTGGCCCATCGCGCCCATCTGGGCGACGCGGAGGGTCACTCCGGCGGCGGGGTGTAGTCGCTGCCGAGGATGATGGCGATGTCGTACTCCGCGTTGGGATTGGCGCCATGCACGACCGCCGTCAGGGGCAGGTCGAGGAACCGGGCGATGTACTCGGCGGTGTAGGTCTTGCCGGTGTACTCGATGATGAGCGTCTCGTTGTACTCGAAACTGTCGGCGTTGCCGGTGAAGGCCACTTGCAGCCCCTCCGCTTCGAGACGCTCGGCGGTGCGCCCGGCCAACCCTTCCGTCATCGTCCCGTTCAGCACCTCGATGGTGGCGTTCTCCTCGGCCAGGCGGGCGGCGGGGTCTGCGCTGGCGGTCTGCTGCGCGGCCGGTGCGCCGGCGACCGGCTCGTTGGAGAAGATGTAATCCCGCAGTTCGCGGATGCGGTCCCGCAGCGGAATCAACACCTGCTGCCCGTCGGGGGTCTCCCAGAACTGGGTGTAGTTTTCGTCAATGACGCCGTAGCGGATGTTGTCCGGGCTGACCTCGCTCGCCAGTTGCGCCAGAGCGATGATCTGGTCGAGCGTCAAGTCGGTGGCGACGGAGCCTTGCAGCGTGCGCCAGATCTCCGGCGCCTGCGCGGCCAGTTGGGGCAGCATGTCCAACTCGGTCACCTTTTTGAAGATGGCCATGAGCACCTGCTGTTGCCGCTTGGCCCGGTCGAAGTCGCCGCCGAGGGTGTGACGGGTGCGGGCGTACTTGAGGGCCATCTCCCCGTCGAAGTGCTGCCACCCGGCCGGGATGTGGAGCGGGTCGTAGCCGTACCCCTTGTCCGGGTAGGTCGGGTCGTCAATCTCCTCCTCGACGTAGATGTCCACCCCGCCGATCAAATCCACCAGTTGCTCGAAGGCGGTGAAGTTGACCCGCGCGTAGTAATCAATCGGCACACCGAGGTTGTAACGGACGGTCTTGACGGCCAGCGCGGGGCCGCCGCCGGGGTAGTCGTAGGCGTCTCCCAGGTAGTGGGCGGTGTTGATACGCCCGTCGTCGAAGCCGGGAATCGGCACCCACAGGTCGCGGGGGATGGAGAGCATGCCGCCGGTCAGCATCACCGGGTCGAGCGTCAACACCAACATCGTGTCGGTGCGCCAGGGGCCCTGCTCGTTCTCCCGCTGGTCTATGCCCATCAGGAGGATGTTGACCCGGTCGGTGCCCTCCCAGCGGGGGAGCGGCTGGCCGATGTCGTAGGAGACCTCGCCGGCGTCCTCCCCGCCCTGCTCCTCGATGGTGAAGGTGGGGAGCATGTCGGAGGCGGCGATGAACTGGCGCACCTGGTCGAAGACGAACAGGCCGACCGCCACGGCGATCAACAGCAAGAGCAGGAACAGGCCCACCGCCATCAGCCGTTGAACCAGGTTACTGCTGCTCATCCGTTTCATCTCCTTTCCGCGAAAAGAGAGCGGCCTCACTCCAACTGACGGGCTACGAACTGGGTCACGTCCATCACCCGCACCCGCACCTTGTTGCGCCGGGCGGCCCCGGCCAGCGTCCGCGTACACTGCTGGCAGGCCGAAAGGAGGTACTTCGCCTGGGTCTCTTTGGCCTGGGAGATGCGCCGGTCGGCCACGGCTGCCGAGAGGGCCTTGTCCGCCATCTCGACATCGCCGCCGCCGCCGCAGCAGAGCGAGTACTCGTGGTGGTCTCTCATCTCCACGAACTCGATGCCGGGGACGGACGTGATGACGTTGCGGGGCGGCTCGTAAACGCCGCTGGTGCGCCCCAGGTCGCAGGGGTCGTGGTAGGTGACGATCTCCCCGCGCATGGGCTTGAAGTGCAGCCGCCCCTCGGAGATCAACCCGTCAATCAACTCCGTCGAGTGGAGCACCTCGAACCCCAACTCCTCCCCCAGAATGTGGGGGTACTCGTGCTTCCAGGTGTGGTAGCAGGAGGGGCAGGAGGCGACCAGGTACCGCGCCCCGGTCTTCCGCACCGCCTCCACGTTGTGCCGGATCACCTCGACCGCCTCGTCCCCCATCCCGGCGATGATGAGCGGGAAGCCGCAGCACCGCTCCTCCTCGCCCAAGACGGTGTAATCCACTCCCGCGTGCTCCATAATCTCCACCATGCTCTGCGGTATGCCGTAGGACTGCGGGTAGAACGAGCCCACGCAGCCGACGAAGTAGACTACCTCGGCCTGCTCTTTCCCTTTTACCCCCTCCGGCACCTCCGGCAGATTTTGGCTCCAAATCAGCCGTTCGGCGTTGTCGTCGCCGGAGATGTTGTACCGCGTCGTCACCATCTCCCGCAGGTGGTCGAGCGGCTCCGGGTAAACTCCCTGCTCGACCAGCGTCTCCCGCATGCTGATCCACAGCGCGCGGGTGTCTATGTGGACCGGGCAGACGACGGAGCAGCGGCCACAGAGGGTGCAGTCGTAAGTCCCGACGGAATGGGTCTTCACCGCCTCCTCGTCGAGCGGCTTGGCGCCGAAGAGTATCGCCCAGACCCCGTACTGCTGGCGGACGAAGTTGCGCACCGTCTCGATCTTGCGCAAGGGGGTGATGGCGTCCAGTTCCTGCTTCTCGGCGAAGGTGGGACACCACTCGATGCACTCGCCGCAGCGCGTGCAGGCGTCCAACTCCATCAACTGGCGTACCGTGTAAGAAGAGAGGTTCAAAGTAGCCATCAGTGGGCTCCTTTCACCGCTGCGTCCACACTGGCGATGAACGGGCCAGCGAAGATGTGCATGAACTTGCTGAAGGGCAGGTAGGCGACCGTCGCCGCCGCCAGCCAGCCGTGCAAGTACCACAACACCGGGTAGACCGCGCTCCAGGTCAGGTTCAGCGGGCGCAGCAGCCAGGCGACGCCGTACCCCAGGAAGGAGTAGACGGCCACCTCCGGCGGCGTCCCCGTGTTCAACAGGCGCACCCCCTCGGTGATGAGCCCCAGGAGGAAGAGGGCCGCCAGGAGGAAGATCATCAATCGGTCACGGCTTCCGGTGCGCAACTGGGGCACGCGGGCGATGAAGCGGCGGTAGAGGGCGTACAACACCCCGACGATGACCAGCGCGGCCAGGAAGTCGTAGGCGAAGGCGACGCCGGGCGCGTTCTTGTCCGCCAGTACCTGCGTCCAGGCGGCGGAGGGCCAGAACGCCTCCCCCATCCAGGTGAGCAGTCCTAGCAGGAACCGCCCCAGGAAGGGCCAGAAGATGAGCGTGTGCATCACCCAGCGGCCCACGCTCTCCCGCAGGACGCGCCGGAGGAAGATCCCCTCGGTGATGAGCCCCCACAGGAGCCGCCCGACCCGGCGAGAGAAGAGCAGGCCGACGAAATCGGCCACCAGGTAGGAAAGTTTCTGCATCGTGGTGAGCCCCGGATGGCCCGGCACCTCCCCGCGCAGGTAGATGGAGAAGTTGACCACTACCCCGACGGTGAAGATCAGCAGGCCGATGATGGAGCCGAAGTCCGTCACCGCCGCCCCGCCCACTCCGGCTATGCCGACCGTCGGGGAGGCGTCGTGACAGGCCATGCAGATGACGCTCCGGGGCGGGAGCGCGAGCGCGGGTGCGCCGACCCGATTGTCGGCGGTGTGGCACTTCTCGCAGTCCACGTCGGTGGTGACGTCGTGGGCGGTGCGGTTCAGCGGGTCGCCCGCGGCGTCCCGTTCCGCCAGGGCGACCTGGGCCGTAGCCGCCTCCCGCACCACGTCCAGCCCCTCCCAGTGACAGGCGGCGCAGTCGGTGCCGACGTGCGGTGCGCCCATGTTGACGTGGGTCAGCAGCGTCGCATGGCAGTCGGTGCAGGCGACCGGCTCCGCGGCCTGGTGGGGGTTGCGGGCCACGTCGCCATGACAGGCGGTACAGGCGATGCCGTGATGGAGCGTCCCGGCGTAGTGCTGCTCGTCAATGTAAACCGGCGTGCGTCCCGCGGCGGCCCAGTCGTTCACCTCCGGGTCGCTGTGGCATTCCAAGCACTGAGAGATCTCCGCCTGCGTCCCGGCGACGCCGTTCAGATTCGGCTGGCGGTGGCAGGCCAGGCAGTCCTGCTCGCCGCCGTCGGGCCCCTGCGCCCAGACCGCCGTCCCGGTCCACAGCCAGGCCGCCAGCAGCAACGATACGATCCCGATTCGATAGGCTCTTTTCGTAGTCATCATCGCACCCTCATCTCATCCAGCCGTTCGGGGTCGGCCTGCAACCGCTCCCATTCCAGTGGCCGCTCGTGGCGCAACTCCTCCTCCGTCACCTTGCCGGTGAAGATCACCTTGTTGAGCGGGAACTTCTCGAACTGGATATGGGTGTTGAACAAATGCACCACGTAGATGAACCCGATGGCGAGCAACGCCTCGTCACTGTGCATAATGTGGGCGATGTTGATGGCCTGGCCGGGCAGGAAGCGGGAGAAGAACTCCGGGAACCACAGCACGAGCCCGGAAAGGCCGATGACCGGCACCCCCCAGAAGACCGCCCAGTAATCGAACTTCTCGAAGTAGGTGAACCGGTCGAAGAGCGGGCGGCTGCCCTTGCCTATGAAGTAGAGCAGGTTTTGCCAGATGTCCTTCAAGTCCTTGACCGTCGGCACCGGCGTATCCGGCCCCCAGGGCTTCCGTTTGCGGATGAAGACGTAGTGGGCGACGAAGGCCAGGTGGAGCAAGCACCAGATGGCGATGACGACCGCGCTGATGCGGTGGATGACCCCCATCGTGTGGACGCCGCCCAGAGCCCGCGTCACCCAGGGAGCCCAGAAGGCGTGCGGATATTTCAGCGGCAAGCCGGTGACGGTGGAGCCGAAGAAACTGACGAACACCAGCACGTGGACGAAGCGGTGGTAGACGTTGAACCGCCAGTACTCCACCGCCTTACTCTCAGTGGTCATGATGCCCTCCCTTCAGCCTCTCGTGCAGGCTGCGCAGGAACCATAGCCCGGTGTGGGTGTAGAAGAAAGCCAGCACGGAGACCACCAACACGGTGAAGAACAGTTTGACCCAGAAGAACAGGACGTAGTTGTCGGCGTTGGGGTCATCGGGGGCGACGTTCAGCGTCTCCTGGGCGTGGATGGTGAACGAGGCCATCTGCTCGTTGGCCTGCGGGTGACAGCGGCTACAGGCGGCCAGGGCCTCGTCCGCGTCGTAGAGGGCGTGTACCTCGTGGGCCCCGTGACAATCGGTACAGGTGGCCGTCTGCTCGTACCCCAGGAGGGCGGCCTTGCCGTGATAGTTGTGCTCGTAGGACTCCGCTTCCTCCGGGTGGCAGCGGCGGCAGGTCTCGTTGACGCTGACCAGCAACTCGGCGCGGCTTTCCGGCGTGGCGTAGTGGGCGGTGTGACAGTCGCCACAGGTGGGCGGCGCGGCGTCAATCCGCACCGCAGCGGGGTTGGCGCGGGCCTCGGCGTGGACTCCCCGCTCGTAAGCGGCGTACTCCTCCGGGTGACAGGTGGCGCAACGGCTGTAGTCGTACATCTCCGTCGCCGCCAGCAGCAGATTCTCGGTCTCAGGGTGGCCGTCGGCGGTGGAGATGTCGGGGTGACAGGTCTCGCAGGCGATGTTGCCGTGCGCCGAACTCTGGAAACGGGCGGTATCAATGTGCCACGATGCCGCTGGGGTAGTTTCTGCCGGAGGAGGCCAGGTCTGCGGGCGCGGGGTACATCCCAAGAGGAAGGTGAGCAAGAGGGAAAGGAACAGCACCAGGGAGAAAATGCGGCTGCTACTCATCGAGGACTCCCCTTTCGTGCAAAGCGGCCCTGCCCCCCGCCGGTGGGCACGAGCCGCTCTGCGCTAGTCGCCGGTTGGCTACAGAATGTCTTTGTACTGCTCGGCCTGCTCTTCGATGAAAGCCTTCAACTCCGGCGAGTCGGCCTTCATCAGGTTGTCCAGTTCGGCCGGGTCGGACATCTCGATCTTGACCAGCCAACCGTCCTCGTAAGGCGACTCGTTGACCAGGGTAGGCTCCCACTCCAACTCCTCGTTGACCTCGACGATCTTGCCGCTGACCAACGCGGCGATGCGGCCCACCCACTTGCCGGATTCCATTGACATGAAGGTATCGCCCTGCTTCACCTCGCGCCCGACGCGCGGCGCCTCGACGAAGACGATCTCCTGGGCGACCGCCTGGCCGAAGGAGGTCAGCCCCTGGGTAACGACATTACCGTCCACTCTGGCCCAGCCGTGCAACTTATCGTAGTACAGGTCGTCGGGAAACTCGTATCCACTGATCTGCATAGTCACACCTCCATTGCTTGTCTAGGTTTGTTCCAACACACAAAGAGCCCCGCTGCCAGGCAACGGTGCTCTTCACTCCCTCCCAACCCGTCCTCCAATCGTCATCGAGCCGACGGCTCAGGCCGCGCGTTCGGCCCGGTTCAGGTAGCGCATCAGGCGGGACTTGCGGCGGGCGGCGTTGTTCTTGTGGATGATGCCTTTCTGGGCCGCTTTGTCCAACGCCTTGACCGCCACCCGCACCGCCTCGCGTGCGCTTTCCAGGTCGCCCTGTTCGATGAACCGGCGGGCCTTCTTGATGGCCGTGCGGGCCCGTCCGCGATACACTCGGTTGCGCAACCGCCGACGCCCCGCGCTGCGCAAACGCTTGATTGCCGATTTCTTGTTAGCCAAACTACTTCCCTCCTCAATCTGATTTCCAGTTCACAAGCGGCTGACATTTTACAACAAGTCAGCCGATTTGTAAAGTTTCGGCGCCGCCGGATCGGGACGAGGCTCTTCCACCGGCGTGGGAACGCGAGCGTCGCGCTCGCCTCACCGTTCACCGGCGACGGATAAATCCGCCGCCTGGGTTTGGGTCTCATACCCAGGCGGCGGATTCATCCGCTGCCGCAGGGCGGGGGCGCACACACATATGCGCTAACTTAAGGGTCTGGGTGGTGGATTTTTTGGCAAAATGTGGCATACTTGTCGTATGAACACAATAACAGAGTTACAAAGCCATCCTTTGGTTGACAAAGATTGGGAGGAAGTACTCT
>JALWUZ010000150.1 GCA_027079895.1 Anaerolineae bacterium | reverse complement strand
AAGGAGGCTTTGAATGAAGAGGTACGTACCGCTCATCGTCGTTTTCGCCCTGATTGCGGCCACGCTCGCCTGTGGCGGCACCGCCGCGCCCACTTCCACTCCGGCCCCCTCCTCGACCGCCGACGTCCAGGCGACGGTGGACGCTGCCGTCGCCGCGACCGCTGCCGCGCAGTCAGCAGCGGAGGCCACCATCGCCGCCGCCGTCCAGGCCACCACCGAGGCGATGCCCACTCCCACCCCCTCCGCCGACTACACGACGATGAGCGAGGAGGAGTTGGCCGCGCAAATCGAGGAGGCCGTGGACGAGGCGACCGCCTCCGCCCAGCAGTGTTCGGAGGCGACGGAGGCCGCCACTTCCGACGACGAAGTCACCGCCGAGGAGGTGAACGACCTGTCGGCCCAGGCCGCCGCAGCCGAGGACGCGCTGCTCTACGCCGAGGAACTGATCAACGCCTACTACGACCTCTACGGGGATTTGGCCGGAGATACCCTGCTGCTCCTGGAGGACATCGAGCAAGACCTCTCGACCATCGCCGACGAACTGGCGACCCTGAACGAGACGCTGGCGGAGATCTCCGCCGTCATGGAGGAAGGGTTGGAGTTGACCGAGGAGATGATCGCGCAGTTGGAGACGGCCGCCCAGAACGCCGCCAGCGTCGCCCAGGAGATTCAGGCCCAGGCGCAGGCGCAGCAGTGGCGGGCGGATTTGCAGGCGGAGATGGAGGAGCGGGCCGCCGCCGCGCTCGCCGCCGTCCCCACCGATATGCCCCACGACCGGCAGACAGCCCTCAACGCCGCCTTCGATTACGTGGACGGGGTGCGAGGGGCTTTGCAGGACGGCAAGGTGTCCCAACAGGAGTTGCAGACTATCGCCCAGTTGGGAGCCAACGCCAGCGCGGGATTGAACGAGTACGGCGGGCCCCGGTTGCAGCAGTTCTCCGGCTCCATCAATGACATCACGGCGCAACTGGCGCGGGGACAGGTGCCGCAGGCCAAGATGAACCTTGGCAGTTTGGAGTCGGGGTTGGGCAACCGACCGCAGCGGTAGTATCTGTTGGAAGGCACGGGGTAGGCGATGGCACTGCCATCGCCTACCCCTTTTAGAGACTCTGGTAGGCGAAGGCAATGCCTTCGCCTACCCTTTTTGTTTGAGCATTGCCTTCGCCTACCCCTTTTTGAGCACTGCCTTCGCCCACCCCTTCATTCCGCCGGTTCAGCGGTCGGCGGAGTGGCCGGAGAGGAAAGCCAGGACGAGCACCACGACGGCGCCGATGCCCGTCAGGGCCAGCAGTTTGTAGAGCCGCGAGGAGACGAAGAGGGCCAGTCCACCGAACAGGCCGCAGAATCCCCAGTAGAGCAGCACGATCGCCCGCTCGGACAATCCCCGGTCGAGCAGGCGGAAATGCAGGTGTCCCCGGTCGCCCTCGGTCGGCGGGCGGTGGTGGCGCAGCCGGTCGAAGATTTGCCAGGCCACGTCCACGATGGGGATGCCCATCACCAAGAGCACCGTCGCCACCCGCCCCCCGGCGATGATCCCCAGGCAGGCCAGCGCGTATCCCAGAAACAGGGCCCCGGCACTTCCCAGGAAGACCCGCGCCGGGGCGAAGTTGTACGGCAGGAAGCCCAGCACCGCGCCCAGCAACGCCAGCGGGAGCAGGGCCACGCTGGGCTGTCCGACCCGGTGCATGTGAACCGCCAGCACCAGGCTCAGAATCGCCCCCACTCCGGCGGCCAGCCCCCCCAGGCCGTCCAGCCAGTTGACGGTGTTGATCATCCCCACAATCCAGAACAGGGTCAGCGGGACGTAGAGCAGCGGCGGCAGGACGACGGTCGCGTCGCTCAGAGGGTTGTTGAACCGCTCGACGATGATGAGGGTGAGGACGGCGATGAGGGCGGCTATCACCTGGGCGGCCAATTGGGGCAACGGGCGCAGTTCCCGCCAATCGTCCACCAGGCCGACGACGAAGAGGAAGCCGCTGCCGAGGAGCAGGCCGAGGAGCCGCAGGGATTCGTGGGGGTCGGCAGTGGGGATGTGCTGCGCCTCTCCCACCCCGACCGCGCCGACGAAGGCGATGAACAGGGCGACTCCGCCCAGACGCGGCACCGCTCCGTGATGGGCGCGGCGTCCGCCGGGGCGGTCCACCACGTCCCAGCGGCGGGCCAGGCGGGCGGCGATCGGGGTCAGCAGCGCGGCCAGTAGCAGGGCGGAGGCGAAGGTGACG
>JALWUZ010000149.1 GCA_027079895.1 Anaerolineae bacterium | reverse complement strand
GGTCGGCGGCCCCCCTCCTGTCCCGCCCCGGTGATGGCCGGCACCATCTCGACGCCGCGCCGCACGTAGAGCAGCCCCATCCCCTTGGGCCCGTAGAACTTGTGGGCCGAAAGGGTCAGCATATCCACGTTGAGGTCGTCCACCCGCAGCGGGAGTTTCCCCGCCGCCTGTACCGTGTCCGTGAGGAAGGGGACGCCGCGCTCGCGGCAGATGCGCCCGATCTCCGCCACAGGCTCCACGGTGCCGATCTCGTTGTTGGCCGCCATCACGGTCACGATGACGGTGTCGGGGCGGATGGCCGCCGCCACGTCGTCCGGCGACACCCGTCCGAACTCGTCCACCGGGACCAGCGTCACCTCGAAGCCGAACAGGTCGCGCAACTGGGCGACGGTGTTCTTCACCGCGCCGTGCTCGATGGGGGTGGAGACGATGTGGTTGCCGCGCCCATCCCGACGGGCCGCCCAGGCCACCCCCCGGAGCGCGAGGTTGTCCGCCTCGGTGCCGGAGGCGGTGAAGACCACCTCGTCCTCCTGACAGCCCAGGATGGCGGCCACCTCCCGCCGGGCCTGCTCCAGAGCCTCATCCGCCTCCCGCCCGAAGGTGTGGAGGGATTCGCTGTTGCCGAAGACCGTGCTCCAGTAGGGAGCCATCGCCTCGACCACGCGGGGGTCGGTCGGCGTCGTGGCCGAGTGGTCGAGGTAAATCCGTTGCTTGCCGTTCATTTTCGCCTCCTGTGCTGACTACCACGCTATGCCGTGATACCTTCCGGCGAATCGGCGGACGAGTTGCCCGTCGAGCCGCACCAGGTCAATCAACATCTGCTCCTCCCGCAGGCGGGCGAAGAGATGTTCCTGCTCCTCCGGCGCGAGGTGCTTGGCGACGACGACGGCCTCCGCCGGAGCGATGACCTCGTCCATAGTGGGCCGTATCAGCGACCCGATATGGGGCAGCACCCGCTCGATATACTCGCGGTTGCTGCCGTGCAACCGAGCCAGCGAGACCTCCCGATCGTACACCAGCACCTCGAACCCCTTGCCAATCAACCGCTCCACCAACTCGACCGCCGGGCTCTCCCGCAGGTCGTCGGTGCTGGGTTTGAAACTCAGCCCGATGACCCCCACCCGCCGCCGTCCGTCCCGCAGGAGGAGGGCGACCGCCTTTTCGATTTGGAGCCGGTTGCTGGGCAGGATGGACTCCAACACCGGCGCGGACACGTCCCGCTGACGGGCCGCGTAGAGCAACGCCCGCAAGTCCTTGCCCAGACAGGACCCGCCGAAGGCGAACCCCGGCTTGAGATAGGTCGGCGCGATGTTCAGGCGGTCATCCTGGACGAAGATCTCCATCACCTGGTGGCTGTCCACGCCGTACATCTGACAGATGTTGCCGATTTCGTTGGCGAAGACCACCTTGAGGGCGTGGAAGGCGTTGCTGGTGTACTTGACCATCTCCGCCACCCCCAGCGGGACCCGGTAGAGCGGCGCGTCGAGGTGGGCGTAGAGCCGGGCCAGGCTGTCGCCGCTCCGCTCGTCGAACTGACCGATGACGGTGTAGGGCGGATGGTCGAAGTCGGCGAGGGCGGTCCCCTCCCGGAGGAACTCCGGGTTGACGCAGAAGCCGAACCCCTCCCCGGCCCGCCGACCGGATTCCGCCTCCAGGATGGGGATGAGCCGCTCCTGTGCGCTGCCGGGCAACATCGTGCTGCGCACGGCCACCGTTGTGTAAGACCTCTTCCGCGCCAGATGGCGTCCGATGTCCCGGCAGACCCGTTCGACGTAGGCCAATTCGAGGCTGCCGTTGGGCCGTGAAGGTGTCCCGACGCAGACCAGCACCAACTCCGCCCGTTCGACGGCGGCTTCCCCGTCGGCAGTCGCCACGAGACGCCCGTCGGCGACGCCGTCCGCGATGAGCGCGTCCAGCCCCGGCTCGATGATCGGGCTGCGCCCGGCGCGGATGCTCTCCACCTTCAGCGGGTTGATGTCCACCCCGATGACGTGATGTCCGTCGCGGGCCAGGCAGGCCGCCGAGACGCACCCGACGTATCCCAGACCGAAAATAGCGATCTCCATCCTCCTCCATTCCTTTGCCGCCGGCGGGTCACTGACGCCCCACCCGATGATACCGGCGGGCCTCGGTGACGCTGTGAACCTGCTCCAATTTCGCCAGCACCCGGCTCAACTGCTTGAGGTCGCTGATGTCCAGCGTGATGTAGATGAAAACGTAGTTC
>JALWUZ010000148.1 GCA_027079895.1 Anaerolineae bacterium | reverse complement strand
CAGACACATGGGTCTGCCCCTACAAAACGTGTCCGCCCCCCGACGCCTTTGTCAGAACCTCGAACGCACAAGGAGGCATCTTGGACATCGGCATCATCGGGGCCGGCCTGACCGGCCTGACGGCGGCCTACGACCTGACCCGACACGGCCACACCGTCACCGTCTACGAAGCGCGGCCCTACCCCGGCGGATTGGCGGCCGGCTTCCGCGACGCCCGCTGGGACTGGCACCTCGACCGCTTCTACCATCACTGGTTCGCCTCCGACGCGGAGGTCATCGCCCTCATCGAAGAACTGGGAGCCGCCGACCGACTCTTCTTCCCCTGGCCGACTACCTCGGTGTACCATCGCGGGCGCATCTACCCCCTGGACAGCCCCATCCCGGCCCTGCGCTTCCTCCCGCCCGCGATCCATCGCGCCATCCGCGTGCTCCAGTTCACCCCCTCCCCCCTCGTTGACCGGCTGCGGGTCGGCCTGGTCTCCTTCTACCTCACCCTGACCAAAGACTGGCGCCCGCTGGAACAGGTCACGGCGGACGAGTGGCTGCGGCGGGCCGTCGGCGAACGGGCCTATGCCCGCTGGTGGCGTCCCCTGCTGATGGCGAAGTTCGGCGCGGCCCACTACCGCGAGGTGAACATGGCCTGGATGTGGGCCCGCCTCTACAAACGCACCGCCCGCCCGGGCTACTTCGTCGGCGGCTTCCAGGCTTTCGTTGACCTGCTGGCCGCGCGGGTGACGGCCCAGGGAGGGACGGTGCGCCTGGACACGCCGGTACAGGCCGTCCGCCCCGCCGCCGGCCGCTTGCTGGTGGAGACCTCCGCCGGCCCCGCGTCCCACGACGCCGTCATCGCCACCTGCTCCCCCCGTCAGATGGCCGACCTGGCCCCCGACCTGCCCGCCGACTACCGCGCCCAACTGCTCGCCCTGCGCTCGATGGGGGCGTTGGTGCTGGTGATGGCCCTCGACCGCCCGCTGACCGCCGGTCACTACTGGATCAACGTCCCCGCCGACGAGGGGCTCCCCTTTATGGGGCTGGTCGAGCACACCAACTACATCCCCGCCGACCACTACGGCGGCGACCACCTGGTCTACTGCGGCGACTACCTGCCCCCTGACCACCCCTACTTCGACTACGACGCCGAGCGGTTGTTCCAGACTTACCGGCCGGGCATCCGGCTCATCAACCCGGACTTCGAGCCTTCCTGGGTACGGTCGCTGTGGATGTTCGGCGAGCGGTACGCCCAGCCGATTCCCACCCTGAACCACTCCCGGAACATCCCCGCGCTGCGGACTCCCCTCCCCGGCCTGTGGCTGGCGAGCATGAGCCAGGTCTATCCCTGGGACCGGGGGAGCAACTACGCCGTGGAACTGGGCCGCCGGGTCGCCGCCCAGGTGATGGGAACATCGTCTAAAGGAGGTGCATGATGGCGGAAGTACACATCTCGACCCATCCGTTGGTGCAGCACAAAGTCGCCCTGTTGCGTGACCGGCGCACCGACCCCAAGAAATTCCGCGAGTTACTGCGGGAGATCGCCGTCCTGCTGGCCTACGAGGCCACCGCCGACCTGGCGACGGAGGAAGTGGAAGTCGTCACCCCGTTGGGGCGGGCCTCCGGGCGGCGGCTGAAGGAACGGGTCGGCCTCGTGCCGATTCTGCGGGCCGGCCTGGGACTGGTGGAGGGCATTTGGAACCTGATGCCCAACGCCGAAGTCTGGCACATCGGCCTCCGGCGGGACGAGCGGACGCTGGAACCGGTGGAGTACTACAGCCGCCTGCCGGTCAGCCCGACGGTGGACGTCTGCCTCGTGCTCGACCCCATGCTGGCGACCGGCGGCTCGGCGGTGGCGGCGGTGAACATCCTGAAACGGTGGGGCGCACGGCGCATAAAATTCGTGGGCGTCATCGCGGCGGAGGAGGGCGTGCGTCACCTGACCACCGTCCACCCCGATGTGCCGCTCTACCTGGCCGTCGCCGGCGAGGTGCTGAACGACGACGGCTACATCGTGCCGGGGCTGGGCGACGCGGGAGACCGTCTGTTCGGCACCGGCTAGGGGACGGCTCGATGTATCTCCGCCAGTACGCCGTCACCTTCGCCTCCGCCCTGCTACTGGCCGCGCTGCTGACCCCGATCGCCGCCCGCCTGGCCCGCCGCTGGGACGTGGTGGACCGCCCCGGCGGACGCCGCGCCCATCACGGAGCGGTGCCGCGCCTGGGTGGCGTCGCCCTGTTC
>JALWUZ010000147.1 GCA_027079895.1 Anaerolineae bacterium | reverse complement strand
CTGATCCTCCTGTGCGCTGGTGGGGCGGCGCGGTACATTCTGGAAGGCCCGCCGGTCATCGTCGAGCGGGCCCAGGTCGGCGACCGGCTGCGCTTCGATGCCGCGCCGCCCCACCAGCGCACAGGAGGATCAGCGTGAGGAAGATCACCCCCGGAATACGCTCCCTACTCGCCCTCGCATTGACGCTGACCATCGCCGCCATCCCGTCCACGCTCGCCCTGGCCCAGTCCGGCGAGCCCCCCGCCCCGACCGTCCACATCGTCCAGCAGGGGGAGACCCTCTTCTCCATCGCCACCCGCTACGGCCTGACTGTGGACCGCCTGGCACACGCCAACGGCATCCCCGACCCGCGCCAAATCTACATCGGCCAACGGCTCACCATCCCCGCCAACGGCGACCTGGACGCCGTCGAGACGACCACCTACCTCGTCCAGGCCGGCGACACCCTCTACTCCCTCGCCCGCCGCTATCAGACCACCTGGCAGGTGCTCGCCCGCCTCAACAACCTCCTTTCGCCGGACACGCTCTACGCCGGGCAGGTGATCCGCGTCCCGTCGGCCCCGCTCTCCGCCGACCTCGCCAGAGGCGCGTCCTACATCGTCGGCCCCGACGACACCCTCTTCCGCATCGCCCTGCGCTACGACATCCCCCCCTGGACGCTGACGACCATCAGCGGCCTGGCCGACCCGCTCCTTCTCCATCAGGGACAGGAGTTGGTCATCCCCGACGCCGGCAACGGGCTGCTCCCCGTGCCGTTCGTCAACATCGCCGTCCAACCCCTGCCGGTGTCCCAGGGGAACACGCTCATCATCGCCGTCCACACCACAGAGCCGGTCACGCTGACAGGCCGCCTGTTCGAGCGGGGGATTCCGTTCGCCGAGGAGGACGGCGTTTACTACAGTCTGGTTGGGGTTCACGTCTTCACGGAGCCCGGCCTGTACGAACTGGAACTGACCGCCACCGACCAACGCGGCCACACCACGACTGTGGATACCGGCGTCGTCGTCCAGAGCGGCGACTTCGAGTACCAGCAGATTGACCTCCCGGCCAACCGCGCCGGATTGCTCTCGCCCGCCGCCATCGCCAGGGACAAGGAACGACTGGACGCGGTGCGCTATCTCTTCACACCGGAGCGGCGGTGGACGGTGCCGTTCCAACGCCCCTGCGCCGGGCCGGTCTCCGCCTACTTCGGGGCGCACCGCTCCTACAACGGCGGGCCTTACACCAGTTACCACAGCGGCACCGACTTCCGCGCCTCGACGGGCACGCCGGTCTACGCCCCGGCGGACGGGATCGTCGTCCTGGCGGAACCGCTGGCCCTGTGGGGGAACGGTCTGGTCATAGATCACGGCTGGGGGGTGCTGACCGGCTACGGCCATCTCTCGTCCATCGAGGTCGCCGTCGGGCAGCACGTCACCAGGGGGCAGTTGATCGCGCGGGTGGGGAACACGGGACTATCCACCGGCTCCCACCTCCACTGGGAGATGTGGGTCGGCAGCGTCAGCGTGAACGGCCTGCAATGGCTGGAAGGGGATTATCCCTGGATCGAGTCCGACTGGTTAGCCGTCGGCGGATGAGGCTTCCTCGTCGTCCTCATCGCCGAACTCGAGGGCGTCCCGCTCCGCGATGAGGGCGCGGGCCTCGTCGGCGAAGGGAGTCGGCACCGCAATCCGCACCTCCCCCAACCCGTCCACGGTGACGCCCAGCACCGGCCCCAGGCTTTCGTACTGCAACAAGACCGGTATCCCGGCCTCCTCCAACTTGGACTTGAACACCTGGGCCCGCAGCAGTCCCTGCTCGACCCGCACCACAGTTAGACCGGGAGTGACAGACATCGTGACCTCCTCGACAGAGTTTGTCTCGCAGGGGGTAGTGTGCCTCAAAACGGGCTCTTTGTCAAAATCAACAGGAGTCGGCGGATGACAGATTTCACCGCGCGGTTGTCGCGTCTGAGAGTATCGCTGGAACAGGCGGGGCTGGATGGAGTGGTGCTGGTGCCCGGCCCCAACCTCTACTACCTCACCGGATTGTCGTTCATCCTCGGCGAGCGGCCCACCGTCGCCCTGCTGATGGCCTCCGGGGCGGCGGCCATCGTCCTGCCGCAGTTGGAGGCCGCCAAGGCGGAGCACTTGACGGGCTGGCAGGTGTTCCCCTACTCCGACGAGGAGGGGTACGCGGGGGCCTTCCGGCGGGCCGGCGATTTCCTGGGGACGGGCCGCCGTCTGGGGG
>JALWUZ010000146.1 GCA_027079895.1 Anaerolineae bacterium | reverse complement strand
GTCCATGAGGCGGTCGCCCGCCTCTCCGCCGACGGCTTCGTCTGGGTGCGGCAGACCTTCTACCGGCAGGACATCGAGCGGTCGCCGGGCCGCTTCGACTGGGAGGCGAGCGACCGCCTCATGGACGCCCTGGCCCGCCATCCGCGCCTGTGGCCGATCGCCGTGCTCGACGACCGCCCCGACGGGCGCGGCCTCGTCTCCCCGCCCGATCCGGCCCGCTTCGCCGCCTTCGCCGGGGCCTTCGCCGCCCGCTACGGCGCGGTGGTGGACGTCTACCAGGTGTGGGACGAGCCCAACCTGGCGAGTCACTGGGGCGGCGGGCCCGTCAGTCCGCCGGCTTATGTGGATTTGCTCTCCCAAGCGGCGCAGGCCATCCGTTCTTCCGACCGCGAGACCGCCCTGCCATCGTGGGCGGCGGCGGAGATGGAGGCCGCTCACCCCGGCACGGTCATCCTCCTGGCCGGACTGGCCCCGACCGTCGAGACCGGGCCGGACAACCTGAGCGACGCCCGTTACCTGGCAGAGATCTACCGCTCCGGCGGGCAACCCTACTTCGACATCGCAGTCGGCAAGCCCTACGGCTTCTACAGCGGGCCCGACGACCGGCGGGTGGACGAGGGGGTGCTGAACTTCTCCCGCCTGCTCCTCCTGCGGGAGGTGATGGTCGCCAACGGGGACGCCGACCGTGCGCTCTGGGCCGGGCACTGGGGCTGGAACGCTCTCCCGCCGGACTGGACGGGCCCGCCCTCCCTCTGGGGACAGTGCGACCCGGATACCCAGGCCGCCTACACCGTCGCCGCCCTGGAACGGGCCCGCCGTGAGTGGCCCTGGGCCGGGGCCCTGGTGCTGGAAAACTTGCAGCCGGCCGGGCCGTCCGACGACCCGCGCTGGGGGTTCGCCCTGTGGGAGCCTGATGGCCGTCCGCGCCCGGTCTACCGGGCGGTGGTGGAGTGGAACGGCGCGTTGCCGGACGGTGCGCCGCCGGGCGGATACGGCGCGGTCAACCGCTGGGCGGACTACACCGGCGGCTGGCGTCTCGGCCCGGCCGGCGCCGACCCGCCCCCTGACGGCGGCCAGGCCGTCTTCCGCTTCACGGGGAGCGGCGTCGCGCTGACGGTGCGCCGCGAGCCGCAGCGGGCCTTCCTCTACGCCGCCGTGGACGGTGCGCCGGCCAACCGTCTCCCGCAGGACGAAGCCGGCCGCGCCTACGTGGTGCTGTACGACGACTCGCCGACCGTCGCCGTCGTCCCGCTGGCGGACGGCCTGCCTTACGGTCGCCACACCGTCACGCTGACCGTCGCCGGCGGGGCCGGGCATTGGCCGCTGGTGGAGTGGCGCGTCTCCCCGCCGGAGAGCCGCGCCGGATACACCGGTGAGGTGGTGGGGCTGTCGCTGGCCGCCCTGCTCCTGGCCCTCTTCCTGACGCACGCGGCCCGGCGGTTCCCCTGGGAGGGACTGCGGCGGCGGTTCCTGGACGCGCCGGACGGCCTTCAGGCGGCGGTGATCGCCCTCGCCGTCGCCCTGCTCTGGGCCTCCGCCGCGACGACCTGGGGACGAACCGGGGACGGGGCGGGATTCCACCTCCTGCTGGGCACCTCCATCGCCCTGCTGCCCCCGCTGACCCTGCTCCTCGCCTGGCGGCCAGTGTGGGGACTGGCGGCGGTCGCCCTGGCCGCCCCGTTCTACCTCTGCCCGGCGGAGATGTTCTACCGCGCCCTGGGCCTGGCGGAGGTGCTGGTGCTCCTCCTGTCCCTGGGGCTGGCGCGGCGGCTGAAGGCGACGGTCGCCGACTGCGCCCCGGTCGGCGCGTGGCTGCTGACGGCGGTCGTCGCCGGGCTCGCGGCCCACGACCACCGCGCGGCCCTGTTCGAACTGCGGACCGTCTTCCTGACGCCCGCGCTCTACTACTGCCTGTTCCGTGCCGCCCGCCCGACCGTTCGGGAGCGGCGGACGGTGCTCGTCGCCTGGCTCATCGGCGGCCTCCTGGTGGCGGTCATCGGGCTGGCGGAGTACGCCCTGGGGCGGAACGTCGTGCTCGCCGAGGGGGTGGCCCGCCTGCGGAGCGTCTACCACTCCCCCAACAGCGCGGCCCTCTACCTGGAACGGGTCTGGCCGCTGCTGCTGGCGGTGGCGGTGGGGGGACGGGCCCGGCGTCTTTGGCTGGGGCTGGCCGGGCTCGCTCTGCTGGCGGTGACGGCGGCCCTGGGGTTGACCTTCTCGCGCGGGGCGTTGCTT
>JALWUZ010000145.1 GCA_027079895.1 Anaerolineae bacterium | reverse complement strand
CGCGGATGTCCTATTTTCGCCGAAGAAACGCATTTTGGCAACCCCGCCTGAACGAGGGTAGAAGTGGGGGGTTGATACGGAGGCCCCGGTTTGCTTCGAAATCCCCTTGCCACTTGCACACTTGCCCACTCGCCCCGGTGCGGTATAATAGCCCCGTCAGGTGCGCTATGGCGAATCAACTACCTTCAACAGAGGACTCATACCCCGGCCGCGAAAACCTCACCGCCATCCGTGAGGGGCTGACCGCCGTCTCCCACACCATCGCCCGACGGTGCGGCGACCACGTGCTGATAGCGGAACTCTCCCGCTACCTGGCGAACATCTACGACACCCTCAACAACCTGGAGCAGGAACTCCTCTCCCAACTCTCCGAGCGGGACGAACTGGCTGCTATGTACAACATCAGCCACGCCCTGGGCTCCTCCCTCGACCTTTCGGAGGTGCTGAACGAGGTGATGGATCAGATCATCACTCTCACCGGCGCGGAACGCTCCTTCTTGATGCTCGTGGACCCCGAGACCGGCGCGTTGGAGTTCCGCGCCGCCCGCAACATGGATCGGGAGACCATCTCCTCCTCCTCGTTCGAGATCAGCCGGAGCATCGTCAACCGGGTCGCCGCCACCGGAGAGCCGATCGTCACCACCAACGCCCAGATGGACCCCCGTTTCAAGGCCCAGGAGAGCGTCATCGGCTACAACCTGCGCTCCATCCTCTGCGTCCCGCTCCGGTACCGGGGGCGCGTGACCGGCGTCATCTACGCTGACAACCGCATCCTCACCGGCCTCTTCTCCGACGACGACCGCGACCTCCTGGCCGCCTTCGCCGGACAAGCCGCCGTCGCCATCGAGAACGCCCGCCTGTTCGAGAGCGTCTCCAACGCCAAAGCGTTGATGGACAACATCTTCGCCTCCATCACCAGCGGCGTCATCACCACCGACATCCAAGACCAGATCACCCTCTTCAACCGGGCTGCCGAGCGCATCCTGCGCGTGTCGGCGGCGGAGGTCAGCGGCGCACCCTTCGGCGACGCACTGCCGCCGCTGGAACAGGAGTTGCGTCCCCTCCTCGAACAGGTCAAATCATCCGGCGAGCCGATCGTCGAGTTCGAGCGGGAACTGACCCTGCCCCAGGCCGGGCCGGTCATCCTGCGTACCAGCCTCTCCCCCATCAAGGACGCCGAGGACGAGATGTTGGGCGTCGCCATCGTCGTGGACGACCTCACGGAACAGCGGCGGCTGGAAGCCCGCTACCAGATGTTCCAGCGGTTCGTCTCTCCGGCGGTCATCGAGCGGCTCCCCCTCGACCCCCACGAACTGCGCCTCGGCGGCCAGCGGCAGGAGATCACCAGCCTGTTCGCCGACATCCGGGGCTTTACCAACTTCAGCCGCCTCCACGACCCGGAGGAACTGGTCGAGGTGCTCAACCGCTACCTCGACGTGGGCGGCAAGGCGGTGCTGAGCGAGGAGGGCACGCTGGACAAAATCCTCGGCGACTGCGTGGTCGCCATCTTCAACGCCCCTCTCCGCCAGGAAGACCACGTCCTGCGGGCGGTGCGGGCCGCGCTGAAAATCCAGGAGGGAGTCGCCCGCCTCCACGAACAGATGCCGCCCGACTACCACCTGAACTACGGCGTGGGCATCAACGTCGGGGACGTGGTGGTCGGCTTCATCGGCACCTCCCAACAGATGAACTACACCGCCATCGGTTCCAGCGTCAACCTGACCTCGCGGCTGCAAAACGCGGCCGCTCCGGGGCAGATTCTCCTCACCGAGACCGCCTACCGCCGCGTGGAACGGTACGTCGAGGCCCGCGCCCTCTCCCCCATCGAGGTCAAAGGCTTCAACGAGCCCATCCCGGTGTACGAGGTACTGGGATTGAAGTAACACGCCGCCCCGTGACCGCCCTCCTCGCGTCCCTGTACACCCTGTTCGCCGTCTGGCTGGCGGTCTACGGCCTCCAATCCCTCATCCTGCTGACCCTCTTCCTGCTCCACCGCCGCCTGGCCCCGCCCCCTCCTCCGGCGGATATGCTCCCTGAAGTCGTGGTGCAGATTCCGGTCTACAACGAACTCCACGTCGTCGAGCGGGTGATTGACCTCGTCGCCGCGCTCGACTACCCCCGCGACCGCCTCCACATCCAGGTGCTGGACGACTCCACCGACGAGACGACCACCGTCGCCCAGGCGCGGGTGGACTATCACCGGCAGCGCGGGGTGGACATCGTGCTTCTTCGGCGG
>JALWUZ010000144.1 GCA_027079895.1 Anaerolineae bacterium | reverse complement strand
CCCCCGCCGACCTGCTCATCGCCCGCCGCCACCCCGCCGTCGGGCCGCACCTGCGGGAGTTCCTGGCCGGCCTCGACTGGGACCCGGCCCCCCTCGACGGCGTTCGGCGGGAGATGGGCCGCGAAGGTGGCCGGCTGGCGGTCATCGGGCGGGTGTCGGCCGCCGCGTGGCAGCAGTTGGAGCGGGCTACCCACTGCTGGGTACGGCTCTTCGCCGAGGAGCGGGGGATGCGGGCCAGCGGGCGGCAGGCTCGCGGGGAAGTGCGCTCCCTCCTGGCCGACTATCTCGCCCTGGTCGGGGAGGAGGGCTTTTTCGCCGAACTGAGCTCTCTGGCTAACGGCGTCCTGTTCGACAATCGGGTACTGCTGGCCGCCCGCCACCTGTGGCCTCCCGCCGCCGACCGCTTCCACTCCGACCTGCTCCGCTGGGAGGCGGTGAACGACCCCTTCCTGCGCCGCTTCACCCAGGCGGCGGCGGAGGCGGACATCCCCATCGTCCTGGGGGGGCACTCGGTGGTCTCCGGCGGCCTGATGGCTCTCGTAGAATCACTTTCTGAAGAGGAGGGATGATGCCCGTCGTGCTCTTCGTCTGCACCGGCAACCTCTGTCGCTCGCCGATGGCCGCGGCCCTGCTGCGGGCCCGACTGGCCCGCTCCGACGAGCCGCCGGAGGATTGGCAGGTCGAGTCGGCCGGCACCTGGGCCGTGGACGGTCAGATGGCCAGCGCATACGCCATCGAGGAGATGGCCGCCCGCTCCCTGGATTTGCGCTCTCACCGCTCCCGCGCCGTCACCCGCGAGATGGTGGAGCGGGCTGACCTGATCCTGGCGATGACTCAGCAGCACCGCGCGGCCCTCGTCGCCGCCTTCCCCGACCAGGCGCACAAAGTCCATCTCCTCAGCGAGATGGTCGGCGCGGATTACGACATCGCCGACCCCTACGGCGGCACCCGCTTGGAGTACGCCTACATCGCCCTGGAACTGGAACAGTTGCTCGACGCCGGTTTCGACCGCATCGTCAGATTGGCCCGTAGTCATTTGACTTGAAAGCCGGATAGTGGTACACTTGGCTCAAATCGGGCGGGAGTTATGGGCCTAAGTCGTTTGCAAGAAATCAAGGGAGGTATCGTATGGCGGAAGAGAAGAAAGTAGTCGTCTGTATCGAGGACGAGCCGGAGATGATTGACCTGGTCAAACTCATCCTGGGGCGCAAAGGCTTTGAACTGGTGGGAGCCGTCGGAGGCCGCGAGGGGTTGGAGACCGTCCGCCAATTGAAGCCCGATTTGGTGCTGCTGGACCTGATGATGCCCGATATGGACGGCTGGGAAGTCTATCAACAGATGAAGGCCGACGAGGAACTGAAAGACATCCCGGTCATCGTCGTCACCGCCAAAGCCCAGAGCATTGACAAGGTGCTGGGGCTCCACATCGCCAAAGTGGACGACTACGTGACCAAACCCTTCGGGCCGCAGGAACTCCTCCAAAGCGTGAACAAGGTGTTGGGCTCATCCTGACCCCACCACAGCCCCGACCTCACACCACAAGCAGTGAAAAACCCGTTTTCCTGGAAAACGGGTTTTTGACACGAGGTGAACAATGGAACTTGCAGTAGTGCCGATCGAAAAACCGGAAGACCTCAACTTCATTTTGGGACAAGCGCACTTCATCAAGACCGTCGAGGACTTGCACGAGGCTTTGGTCACGAGTGTGCCGGGCATCAAATTCGGCCTGGCCTTCTGCGAAGCCTCCGGGCCGTCTCTGGTGCGCACCAGCGGCACCGACGACGACCTGGTCGCCCTGGCGGCCAAGAACGCCCTCGCCCTGGGAGCCGGCCACAGTTTCATCATCTTTCTGGGGGCGGGCTTCTACCCCATCAACGTCCTGAATGCGGTCAAGATGGTGCCGGAAGTCTGCCGCATCTTCTGCGCCACCGCCAACCCGGTGGACGTCATCATCGCCGAGACCGAGCAGGGGCGCGGCATCATCGGGGTCGTGGACGGCTTCCGCCCGCAAGGGGTCGAGACGGAAGAGGACGTGGCCAAGCGGAAGGAACTCCTCCGGCTCATCGGGTACAAAGCGTAATGCCGGCCCCGCTGGCTCTCCTCCTCGCCGCTCAGCGACTGAAACTCATCCCGCGCACCGGCTGGGCTATGCGCGGTGTGCCCGCCGCCGAGAGCGTCGCCGACCACAGTTTCGGGGTCGCCTTCATCGCCCTCCTTCTGGCGGAGACGGCGGCCCCGC
>JALWUZ010000143.1 GCA_027079895.1 Anaerolineae bacterium | reverse complement strand
GCGCTCCCCTCCGCGCCCTGATTTTCGACTCCCACTACGACCCTTACAAAGGGGTCGTGGCCTACGTCCGCGTTGTGGACGGCGTCCTCACCGCCGAACAACCGCTCCTCCTGATGGCGACCGGCGCGACGACCGAGCCGATCGAGGTGGGCGTCTTCACCCCCGACATGACCCCCACCGACCAACTGCGGGCCGGAGACGTGGGGTACGTCGCCACCGGCCTCAAGACTTTGCGGGAGTGCCACGTCGGGGACACCATCACGCTGGCCGCCGACCCGGCCCCGGAACCGCTCCCCGGCTACCGCTCCGTCAAGCCGATGGTCTTCGCCGGACTGTATCCCATTGACAGCAAAGATTACAACGCGCTCCGGGACGCGCTAGAGAAACTCCAACTGAACGACGCCGCCCTCGTCTTCGAGCCGGAATCCTCCCAGGCCCTCCAGTTCGGCTTCCGCTGCGGCTTCCTCGGCTTGTTCCACATGGAAATCGTCCAGGAGCGGCTGGAACGGGAGTACGGGCTCGACCTGATCGCCACCGCGCCCAGCGTCGCCTACCAGGTCGTCACCCAAAAGGGGGACATCATCGAGGTCGCCAGCCCCGCCGACCTCCCCGACCCCTCCACCATCCAGGAAATCCGCGAGCCCTGGATGCGGATTCAGGTCTTCACGCCCGCGGAGTACATCGGCCCGGTGATGGAACTCGTCACCCGGCGGCGGGGGATCTACCAGACGACCGAGTACCTGGACAGTCAGCGGGTGGTGCTGACCTACGAGATGCCCCTTTCAGAGATGATCATTGACCTGCACGACCGGCTGAAGTCGGCCACGCGGGGGTACGCCTCGCTCGACTACACCTTCATCGGCTACCGGCCCGGCGACCTGGTGCGGGTGGACATCCTGGTCAACAAGGAGCCGGTGGACGCGCTGGCGATGATCGTCCACCGCGACCAGGCCTACGAGAAGAGCGCGGCCGTCGTCCGTAAGATGAAGGAGGTCATCCCCCGCCAGCAGTTCAAGGTGCCGATTCAGGCCGCGCTCGGCGGGCGGATCATCGCCCGCTCGACGGTGAGCGCGTTGCGCAAGGACGTGCTCGCCAAGTGTTACGGCGGCGACGTGACCCGCAAGCGGAAATTGTTGGAGCGGCAGAAGCGGGGGAAGAAGCGGCTCAAGCAATTCGGGCAGGTCGTCATCCCCCAGGACGCTTTCCTGGCGATCCTGCGGCTGGATGAGGAGTAATCGAAGGAGGTTATGATGCCAACTCTACTGCTCAAAAACGCCGCCCTGCTGGTGACGATGCGGGACGAGGCGGAGCGCATACCCGACGGCGGCCTCTTCGTCCGCGACAACGTCATCGAGCAGGTCGGCCCGACGGACTCCCTCCCCGCCGAGGCTGATGTCGTCCTCGACGCGCGGGGGATGCTCATCATGCCGGGGTTGGTCAACACCCATCACCACCTCTACCAGACCCTGACGCGGGCCGTCCCGGCGGCGCAGGACGTTTCCCTGTTCCGGTGGCTCAAGACGCTGTACCCCATCTGGGCCCATCTGACGGCGGAGGCGGTCTACACCAGCGCGTTGACCGGCCTGGCGGAACTGCTCCTCTCCGGCTGCACCACCGCCGCCGACCACCTCTACATCTACCCCAACGACAGCCGGATTGACGACGAAATCCGCGCCGCCCAGGAGATCGGCATTCGCTTCCACGCCAGCCGGGGGGCGATGAGCCTGGGCGAGAGCAAGGGGGGGCTCCCGCCGGACAGCGTCGTCGAGGACGAGGAAACGATTCTCGCCGACATGCGGCGGGCGATCGAGACCTACCACGACCCGCAGCCCTACGCGATGGTGCGGATCGTCGTCGCCCCCTGCTCCCCCTTCTCCGTCACGCCGGATTTGATGCGGGAGTCGGCGGCCCTGGCCCGCTCCTACGGCGTCCGTCTCCATACCCACCTGGCGGAGACGTTGGACGAGGAGCGGTTCTGCCGCGAGAAATTCGGTCGCCGCCCGGTGGAATACGCCGAGGATTTGGGCTGGGTCGGCGACGACGTGTGGCACGCCCACTGCGTCCACCTGAACGAGCGGGAGATCGGCCTGTTCGCCGCGACCGGGACCGGCGTCTGCCACTGCCCCAGTTCCAACATGCGGCTGGGCTCCGGGATCGCGCCGGTGCGGGCCTATCTGGACTCCGGCGTCCCGGTGGGGCTGGGGGTGGACGGCTCCGCCAGCAACGACTCGTCCCACATGCTG
>JALWUZ010000142.1 GCA_027079895.1 Anaerolineae bacterium | reverse complement strand
CCGTCGGGAGCGAGCCGCTGCCGGACGGGATGGTGACGGAGAGCACCGCCGGGCCGTAGTGGTACTGGGTGGCGGTGAAAGTGTGCGTCCCGAAGGGGGAGAAGATGGTGAAGAAGGCGTCGTCCACCGCCGGGTCGAGCGTCACGTCGGCCACGGCCGCATACCCGGCGTCGTTCACGATGTTTGCTCCGGTCAGGGGGTCGCCGGTGTAGCCGTCGCGGACGTTGCCGACGACCAGGCCGCCGTCGGTCGGCGCGGTGCAGACGCCGCCGATTCGTTCATAGCCGGGGGCGTCGCAGGTCGTCAAGTCCGCGTTCGGGGCGAAGTCGGCGGTGGTGTCGCCGGTCAAGGAGGTGAAACTGCGGGTGGCGGGCAGGTAGCCGTCCGCCCAGGGCTGGACGGTGAAGGTGTAGGGAGCCATCCCGTACAGAGTGACGCTGTAGAAGCCGGTCGCCGGGTCGTTCCAGATGCGCCCGCCCCGGTACCCTTCGATGTCAATCTGGGAGTAGAGCGGCCAGCCGGTGCGGGAGTCGGTCACGTGGCCGGAGACAACGTACTGGGGGGCCTGGGTGAGGTTGATGTCCAGGGTGGTGGTGGCGGCGGCGGCGATGTTGACCCCGGCGGTTTCGAAGGGGAGGTAGCCGTAGGCGGAGGCGGTGACGGTGTAGGTGCCCTGTTCGAGTACCAGCGCGTAGTCGCCGTCGGGCGTGCTGGTGGTCTCGAAGGTGAGAGTAGGGCTGGCGGTGGCCCGAATCCGCGCCCCGGCGATGTCCGCGCCAGTGCTGTCGTCGGCGACGTGGCCGGCCAGCGTGCCCTCGGTCGTCAACTGGCAGTTGGGGAATCTGAAGGAGGCGATGCGGGTCTGCCAGGGGGCGTAGCCGGTGGTCACGATGTACTCGGTGGTGTACCAGAAGGTGCAGTCGTCAACGGGGTCAACGGTCAGCATGCTGTAGTCACCCCAGCGGCCGTAGGAACTGGTCTGCGAACCGCTGCCGTTGATGATGGTGGCCTCGCCCTGCGGCATAGTCCCCAGGGGGTCGTCGGCCAGCCGTCCGGTGTAGCGGATGGAGGGGTAGACGGTGTTGCTGGAGACGGAGTAACCCAGGGCGATGTTGCCCACGTGATCCATCGCCACGCTGCCCATCCAGCGGTAGAGGCCGTCGGAGGGGGCGAAAGTGCCCTGCTGGTAGATGACCGGCGCGGCGGGGTTGCGGATTTCGTACCAGCGTACCCCGGCGCGGCCACCGCCGGCGTCCACGGTGTGATTGACGACCAGCGACTCGTGGTCGCCGAAGTTGCGGTAGGCCAGACGGTACATCAGCCGGTCGCCGATGGCGTCCAGTTCCTGGGAGACGTCCGGCTGGGGGATGCAGTTCCACGAGCCGGGGCAGATGGGGGTGAAGGGGGCGATGTTGAGGACGGCGTTGGGGTTCCCGCCGATGCCGAAGGTGGAGTTGGCGGTGTTGTTCCAGTCCACGTGGAACTCCCAGATGCTGAGGGTGTCCGGGCTGCCATCGTCCACCTCGGCGAAGTAGTTGGGGGAGTTCGCCGGCGGCGGGGTGAGCCCGTCCATGTCCGCCGGGAGCATGCCGCCGTAGTTGTAGTTGACGGTGTAGAGGTCGAAGTAGACCATCTGGGCGGTGCCGCCCTGGAGCATCTGGTCGCGCTCGAAGGCCACCACGCCGGCCCCGGCCCAGTTGAGGCTGCCGGAACTGAATTGGTTGATGGACATGTAGTAGCCATCGGGCCAGACGCCGAAGTGGGGGTAGTCGTTCATCTTGTCGGTGCTGATGAGGAACTGATAGCGGTACCAGGCTCCGGTGGGGTCGGGAGTCTGGGAGACGGCAAGGCACTGGTAGAACGGGCCGTAGGGGAAGTTGGGCAGGGCGAACTGGCTCATCAGCCAGCGGTCGGCGAGGGGGTCGTACAGGGTGATTGGGTCGCCGTCGTTGGAAGTCTCACAGACCCCGCCGAAGCCGCTCCAAAGGGTGTTGCCGTTGGCCGGGCCGTAGAGCAGGTTGCCCTGTTTGTCCCAGATGGCGAAGGAAAGGTTGACCCACTGGACGTAGTGGTCGGGGCCCACGTCCCCTTGAGTGTCGGGCGGGTGGACGCCGTTGACGTTGTCCACCCCCTCGAAGTTCAGGATGGGGGCCGGCATATTGTCCAGCGGCACGTCCAATTGCCGGATGGGGTCGTCGAAGGACAGGTCGCGCCCCTCGTCGTAGTCCGGCCCGGTCGGGGGGCGGTGGAGGAG
>JALWUZ010000141.1 GCA_027079895.1 Anaerolineae bacterium | reverse complement strand
GCCTTTAACATCACCACCTTCGACGACGACTACACCGTCAACGGCAACTGCACCCTGCGGGAAGCGATCATCGCCGCCAACTCGGACAGCCCGGTGGACGCCTGCCCGGCCGGCAGCGGAGCGGACATCATCACCCTGACGGCCGGCACCTACAACCTGACCACCGTCGGCGCGGGCGAGGACGCCGCCGTTGTCGGCGACCTGGACGTCACCGGCCCGCTGACCATCACCGGTGCCGGTCACGACCAGACCTTCATAAACGCCAACGGCCTAGACCGCGTCTTCGACATCTTCCCCTCGGCGGGCACCGTCGTCATCTCCGGCGTCACCATCATCAGCGGCAGCGTCGCCGACGAAAACGGCGGCGGCATCCGCGCCACCGGTGCGCAGTTGACCCTCATCAACTCCGACGTCAGCAGCAACACCGTCAACGGGGTCTCTTCCAGCAGCGGCGGCATCGGCGTCATCTCCGGCTCACTCACCCTCGACGGCTGCTGGATACACGATAACACCGCCCAAATGGGAGGCGGAATCGGCGTCATCTCTAGTTCGGCCTTGCTGAACGGTAGTTGGGTACACGACAACACAGCCTACCGGGGAGGCGGGGTGTACGTCAACGGAAATGGGGCATCCCTCACCTTCCCGTCCGGCGTGATCCGTGAGAATCATGCTGACGAGAGCGGCGGAGGAATCTACATCGAGACCGGCCAGGCGTGGCTGACCGGCGGCGACATCATCAGCAATTCCACCTCCATCGAGGCCATAGGCGGCGGCGGAGGGGTAGCCGTCCACACCGGGCAGGTGTGGCTGACCGGCTCGGACGTCATCAGCAACACCACCCTCGGCAGCGGGGGCGGGGTCTACGTCCAGCCCGCCGCCGCTCTGACCCAAACTGCCGCCAGCGCAGTGAACGCCAACTACGCCACCGACAACGGCGGCGGGCTCCGCATCCAGGGGCGGGCGACGTTGGAAGGCGGCTCGGTATCCGGCAACCGGTCCCATGCCAGCGGCGGCGGCGTATGTTTGGAGAGCAGCGCGACCATCAGCGGCACTCTCGTACAGGCCAACCATGCCGACGCCAGCGGCGGAGGGATCTACGTCGGAAACGTCGCCGGAACACTCGCCATCACCCAGGCGAACGTCATCAGCAACTCCTCTGGGACCAACGGCGGCGGCATCTACGTCGCCGGCACGTTCAGCGACGCGCTGACCCTGGCCCACGTCCTGCTGCTCAGCAACACCGCCGACATCCACGGCGGCGGGTTGTACCTCAACAAAGGACAAGCCATCCTGGAAGAAGCGGAGATCTTCCACAACCACTCCACCCAGGACGGCGGCGGGGTCTACATCCTCGACGGGGAGTGCTCTCTGAGCCGAAGCCAGGTCAGCGACAACGTGGCCAACGGCGGCGGCGGTGGACTGTGCGTCCGGGGCGGCTTTGCCGGGCTGGACAGCAGCACCGTCGCCCGTAACACAGTCAACTCCGCCAACAGCGGCGGCGGCCTTTGGGTGTACACCGGGACGGTGGCGGTCATCAACTCCACGTTCAGCGGCAACTACGCCCCCACCGGCGGCGGCGGAATCGCCATCACCAACACCGGAGTAGTGACGCTGTTACACACAACGCTCGGTTACAACACCGGCGGCCTACTCAACGCGACGGGACAGGTCGCGCTGAACCACACCATCTTGGCCGACAACGACACCAACTGCGACGGGCCGGTCTCCTCCTTCGGTTACAACCTGGTCAGCGACGCCTCCTGCCACATCGCCGCCACCGGCGACATCACCGGCGTGCCCGCCCTGCTGGACACCCTGCAGGACAACGGCGGCGGGCTCGAAACGCACGCCCTCCTGTACGGCAGCCCGGCCATAGACGCCGGCAACCCGGCCTTCGTCCCGCCCCCCTGGTACGACCAGCGCGGAGCGGGATACCCCCGTGTGGTGGGCAGCCGGATAGACATCGGCGCGTTCGAGGCCCCGGACATGACACCGCGTTGCTTCGTCCAACTGGAACGCACCGCACAGGTCTACAGTTCGACCGACAGGACCGCGCTTCAAGCCGCCGTGGACGACGCCCTCCCCGGCGACCTCATCAAGATCGCCGGCACCTGCGCCGGCGTGAAAGAGCACGCCGCCCTCTGGCAGACCCTCTACTTGAGCAAGTCCCTGACCTTGCGCGGCGGCTACACCACCACCGACTGGACCGCGCCCCCCGACCCCATCGCCCACCCCACCACCCTGGACGCCCTAGAGT
>JALWUZ010000140.1 GCA_027079895.1 Anaerolineae bacterium | reverse complement strand
CCGGCAGTGGCGCATCCGCTCCCGCCGATTGACGGAGATCAAGGTGCCGCCGACGCTGGTCGGGCTGCTCCAGGCCCGTCTCGACCGGCTGAGCCCGACGGAGCGGGACGTGCTCCAACGGGCCTCGGTCGTGGGGCGGGTGTTCTGGGACGGGGCGGTTCAGAACCTCTGCGATGCCTCCGATGTCCAGTGCCGCTGGAAGCGGAGCGAACTGCGTGCCGTCCTGGAAGCCCTCTGCCGTCGGGAGTTGATCTTCTTGCGGGAGGAGTCCTCCTTCGCCGGGGAGCAGGAGTACGCCTTCAAGCATACCATCCTGCACGCCGTCACCTACGAAAGCGTCCTCAAGCGGCTGCGCCGAATCTACCACGCCCAGGTGGCCGCCTGGCTGGTGGAGCGCAGCGGCGAGCGGGTCGGGGAGTACGCCGGGCTGATTGGGGAGCATTACGAGCGGGCCGGGGACATCTTCCAGGCCTCCGGCTGGTACGGGCTGGCCGGGACTCAGGCCCGCACCGCCTACGCGCCGGAGGCCGCCATCGGCTACTATCAGCGGGCCCTGGCTCTGCTGCCGGAGGCCGCCTCATCCGAGGAGGAGGCCCGGCAGTACGCCGGTCAGCGGGTGACGCTGTACGAGGGGATGGGGGAGATGCTGCTTTGGCAGGCCCGGTACGCCGCGGCCGCCGAGGCGTACACCAAGATGCGGAAGGCGGCGGAGATCGTCGGGAATTTGGTGGACCAGGCCCGCGCCTGGAACGGTCTCTCACGCACGCAGGACGCCCAGGGCGACTATCCGGGCTCGCTGGCGAGCGCGGACCAGGCGGAGAAACTGTGCCGCGCCGTCCCCATCCAGAACATAGTCGTGAAAACGGAACTGGCGCGGGCTCTGTTCAGGAAGGGCTGGGCGTGCTACCGGCTGGGGCGCGAGGAGGAGGCCCTCTCGCTGGGACAGCAGGCTCTGGCCCTGAGCACCGAATTGGGCTCCCGGCGGGAGATGGCGGAAAGTCTCAGCCTGCTCGGCGGCGTGTACGATATGCTGGGGCGGCACGGCGACGCAGCCCGCTACAACGCCCAGGCGGTGGCACTCTACCAGGAGTTGGGGGACCGGGAGCGGCTCGGAGCGATGTTGAATCAACTGGGGGAGCACGCCCGGCTGCGCGGCGACTATCGGGCGGCGGAGGCGTTGTATCAGGAGGCCCTCACCATCGCCTACGAGACCGGCAACCGGAACGGGGAGATGCTGTTCCTCAGCAACCTGGGCGGGGCGCGGGTCGGCCTGGGGAAGTATCACCTGGCGGAGGAGGACCTGCGGCGCACCATCCGCTGGGCGGAGATCGCCGGGCCGGGAGGGTGGCTTTCCCGCACCTACTGCTTCCTGGCCGAGGCTCTCCTGGGGCAGGGCAAGGTGGCGGAGGCTCTGGCCGCGGCCCGTCGGGCGTTGACGCTGGGGATGGAGGTCGAGTCCCCGGCCCTCACCGGCAACGCCTGGCGGGTGCTGGGGATGGTGCTGAGGCAGGCCGGGCGCACCTTCTCCCTGGAAGGGCGCGAGTACGACGCCGAGTCCTGCTTCGCCGAAAGTGCGCGGGTGCTGTCCGCGATGGGGGCCGAGGGGGAGCGGGCCCGCACGCTGTGGGAGTGGGGGAAGTACAAGTTGCAACAGGGTGATGAGGAGCAGGGACGGAAGTTGCAACAGGAAGCCAGGGAGATTTTCGAGCGGCTGGGGATGGAGGGCGAGGCCCGCGCCGCTCAAGCGGGCTGACGGGGCCCGTTCCCGTGGAGAATCTGCTTCAGGGTGATGACCTCTCGCCGGATGTCGGCGTCCTCTTCGAGTAAATCCGCTATGCGCTCGCAGCCGTAGAGCACCGTCGTATGGTCGCGGCCCCCCAACGCCGCGCCGATTTGCGGCAGCGACGCGCCGGTCTCCTCCCGCATCAGGTACATCGCAATCTGGCGGGGGCGGGCGACGGCCCGGCTCCGGCTGCGCCCTCTCAACGCCTCCACCTCCACCCCGAAGTGGTGCGCCACCGCCTCCACGATCTGCTCCGTCGTCAACCGGCTGCGCCGGGGGGTCAGGTTTTCCAACGCGCTCTCGGCGACCTCCACCGTCAACGGCTGCCCGGTGAGACGGGACATCGCCTGCACCCGGTTGAGTGCCCCTTCCAGTTCACGGATGTTGCTCTGGATGCGGCCCGCTATCAGGTACAAAATCTCGTCGGGGATTGCCAGATGGGAGGAGGCGGCCTTGTTGCGCAGGATGGCGACGCGGGTCTCCAAATCCGGCGGCTGGATGTCGGCGAGCAGCCCCCACTCGAACCGCGAGCAGAGCCGTTCCTCCAGCGCGACCATCGCTTTGGGCGGGCGGTCGGAGGAGATGACGATCTGCCGCCCCGCGCCGTGCAGGGTGTTGAAGGTGTGGAAGAACTCCTCCTGGGTACTCTCCTTCCCGGCGATGAACTGGATGTCGTCAATCAGGAGCACGTCGGTGGTGCGGTACTTCTCGCGGAAAGCGTCGGTGGTGCGGGCGCGGATGGCCTCGATGAGGTCGTTGGTGAACTCCTCCGACGAGACGTAGAGCACGCCGAGCCCCTGGGCCTGGCAACTGTGGCCGATGGCGTGGAGCAGGTGGGTCTTGCCCAGCCCGACCCCGCCGTAGATGAAGAGCGGGTTGTAATTGCCGCCCGGCTCCTCGGCGACGGCCAGCGAGGCGGCGTGTGCCAGCCGGTTGCCCTGCCCGACGACGAAACTTTCGAAGGTGTAGCGCGGGTTCAGCCGCGCCGGAGAGTGGCCGTTTCCTCTGACCTGAGCCCCGCCCGACGACGCGGCCAGGTGCAGAAGCGGGGTGTCCTCTCCCGGCGGCGGAGCGGGCTCCTTATCGCCCCAGACGATGAACCGGACGGCGACGCTCTGCCCGGTCAAGCGGGCGAGGGTGCGCTTGATGAGCCCCAGGAGGCGGGTTTCCAGCCACTCTTTGGCGTAACCGCTCTCGACGCCGATGACGAAGGTGTTGTCCTCGTACTTCAGCATCCGGGTGCCGCGTAACCAGGTGTCGAAGATGGCGGCGGTGGTTTGCAGTTGTAGTTCGCCGAGCGCAGCCGGCCAGACGTGTTCTGGTTTCATGGCAAGGACACAAGACGGCGGGAATCAGGTGGAGAGACCTGTTTCTAGCCCTGAACGTTGGACCTTGTGGTAGGGGTCAAAAGTCGGTTTACGGCGGGAAGCAGGCGGGGCACAGAGTCCGTCGGGATTGGATTCTGTCTCGCCAAGAGATCGCTTGTGGGGCGACCACCGGGGTGGCGAGTCGCTTCCCGCCCTGCTGAAGTGCGCTCATTGTACCCCAAACGGGCATTTTGGCAATCGCGCAGAGGGGGGGACAACTTAAAAGTGAGTACGTTTTAAGGTTGGCCCGCTCGTGAGTGGCCGGGACGGTCATGACCGCCATGACCGTCCAATCCTGGGGGTTGGGGACGCGCTAACCCCAATATGTGGAGATTGGCTTCGGAGGCTCGCGCGGAAAATTGCCGGAGAGCGGCAATTCGCTCAGCGAGGCAGGAGGGCCAGGCAGCCCCATCCCACCAGCGCACCGACCACCCATCCGCCGAGGATGTCGGTGACGAAGTGGACTTGCAGGGCGACGCGGGCCAGTCCCACCAGTCCGGCCCACAGGAAGGGGAGGGGCGCCAGTTCGGCGGGGACGAAGGGGAGCAGGAGCAGCACCAGGCAGGCAGAACGTCCGGCATGGCCGGAGGGGAAGGCGTGCCGGTCGAAGCGGGAGTAAAAGCCGCGCCTCTCGCCCGGCGGTCGGCGGCGGCGGAAGAGCCTCTTGAGGGTGGTCGTGACGACCCCGGCGGCGACGGTGCCCAGCAGCACCCGCCCGCCGACGGCCCGCCAGCGGTCGTCGCCCCAGATGAGCGCGACGGCGGCGAGCAGCACCCAGAGCAGGCTGTCGCCGCTGTGGGCCAGGAGCAACACCGGCAGCCGCCAGGGGGTGTTTCGGGGGATGGCCAGCCGAGCCGACAGGGCCTCGTCCAGCGCGAGGAAGCGGGAGAGGGCCGTTGTGAACCCCGTCACCGGGCGCGAGCCTCCAGGTCGGCGCGGACGATGTCCAGTTGGAAAGGCTTGTCAACGTCCATCCCCACCTCGGCGTAGGGGAACGGGAGTGCCCTGCCGCGCAGCGAAAGCACCTGGTTGACCCGCTCCTCCGCCTCCGCCAGCGAGAGCCGGTGGAGCAGGAGTTTGAGGAGCATCTTCAGGCCGATGATGCGGGCCATTTGGAGGGCGTTCTTGCGGGTCTCTGTCAACTCGCGCAGTTTGCGGCGGTGGCTGAGGGTCAGCGTGGGGCGGGCGAGGAAGATGTCCCCGCCGGCAAACTCCCCTTCCTTCAGGCGGACGTAACTCCGGCGGGAGCCGGGGAAGCGGCCCTCCATCACCGACCGCTCGATAATCGGGTAGTAGAGGTCGTGGTCGGTGCGGAAGCAGGCTTCCACCAGGGCGTCCACGATCTCCGGGGTGATGGTGGGCACGTCGGAACTGCTGAGGAGCACGCCGTCCAGGTCGGGGTAATGCTCCATAGCGTAAGCGAAACCGGCCTCGGCGTTCCCCATCAGGCTGCCGGTGTCGGGGATGTAGCCGATGGGGAAAGGGAACGAGAGGCCGGCGTCGGCAGGGTCGAGGGCACCGATGATGATGTGTTCGACGTAGCGGGAGCCGGCCAGGGCTTCCACAACGTGGTGAATCATCGCCTTCCCGGCGATGGGGATGAGGGCCTTAGGGCGGCCCTGGGTGATCTCGTAGAGCGGGTCGCCCTCGTGAGGCACGCCGCCGGCCGAGACGAAGGCCACGATCGAGGGGGAAGACATAGCACTGCCTCCGGTGGTCAGGGGTTCAACTGCTGGATGGAGGGGCGGATGTCGAGCCGATCGAGCATTTCCTGGAGTTCGTCGGTGGTGAGGGGGCGTCCCTTGCCCGCTACGGCGACCAGGGCGGCCTCCATCATATTGGTGCCGAAGGAGCGGCCCTCCAAGCGGGGCGTGGAGGTGATCAGGTAGCGCACGCCCCGCTGCCGGAACGCTTCCACGTCGTCGGCGGTGGTGGTGTTGGTGGCGATCACCTTGCCGTCCAACCGGTCGGGCATGTGCCGTTTGATGTAGAGGCAGTCGCCGCTGATGACGGTGGCCCAGGCGTACCACGAGCCAAACTTGGGGACGATTTTCTCCTGCTTCTCGCCGGTGGGGTAGATGAGATCCAGCGGCAGCCGCCCGACGATGGGCATCAGAATGCGGGCCAGGATGTGGAGCCCGCGCAGGGAGCGGATGGCGATCGGCAACCCCAGGCCGAAACCCAAGTCGCCGAAGAGCAGTTCGTATCCGGCCTCGGCGAAGGAGAGGGAGCAGCCGTACCGGTCCACGCCGGCGGTGATGAGGACGCGCTTGGGCTGCACCTCGGCGCCGATCTGCTCCTCGATGAACTGGGCCAGACCCCGTTCGAGGGTCTGCTTGAGCCCGCCGCCGTCCACGACGGGGGTGTGCTTGACTCCGGCGACCAGTTTCTGCGCCCCGTAGAGCGGGTAGTAACGTCCGGCGACGGTCAGCCCCAGGTCAATGCCGCCCACACCGAAGGCGTCCACCTTGCCGTCCAGGTCGTTGTACATCTGGATAGCCTTTTCGATGTCCCCGTCGGTGCCGATGCGCTCGATGGAGATCTCCTCTCCCAGCAGCGAGATGACGACTTTTTTGTCCCTGGTGCTGCTCCCCAGGCTGATACTGACGGCTCTTTTCACAGGTGAACCTCCTCGGGCGGTGTGGATGGCGTGGGACGGCGCATGCTGTCCAGCGTGGCGATGATGGTCAGGAATCTCATCTCGTCGAACATTTCCGCACCCTCGCCGGAGCAGCAGGTCTGGGCCGCCGTCGTCACTACGCCGGGACGGATTGCTGTATCGAGCGGCGCATATTGTCCACCTCGGCGATGAAAGTATCCAGGTCGGGAGCGTTGAGGGCGGAGCCAATCAGGGCCTCCAATTTCGGCACCGACAGGTCATCTAGCCACTCTCTCAACTGCCAGGGCAATGGTCTCCCGTTGAAACGGCGGCTCAGAATGCGCTCGATGAACCTCTGCTGGGCTTCTTTTTGGCCAAGGATGAACCCTTGTTCGCGCCCCTGCTCAAGCCACTGCTCGCGCCCTTGCTCAAGCCCCTGCCTGAGCCCCTCCTGCAATGCCTGGCGGGCTCTCTCCTCAATTTGGTCGGCTAACAGTTCTTCCAGAAATCTCATCTCGTTGAACATCTCTGCCCCCTCGCCGGAGCAGCAGGTCGAGGCCGCCGGCGTCACTACGCCGGGACGGATTGCTGTATCGAGCGGCGCATATTGTCCACCTCGGCGATGAAAGTATCCAGGTCGGGAGCGTTGAGGGCGGAGCCAATCAGGGCCTCCAATTTGGATACCGGCAGTGGCTCCAATAATTCCCTCAACTGCCAGAGCGTTAGTCTTCCGTCGAAGCGATGGCTCAAGATCTGCTCAATGGATGTCCGCAGGCCCTCTTTTCTGCCGTGGGCAAGCCCTTGCCTGAGCCCATCCTGCAATGCCTGGCGGGCTCTCTCCTCTATTTTGTCGGCGAACAGTTCCTGTAAAAACTCCGTCTCCCTGAACATCTCCACCTCCTCGCGGAACAACCGCCACAGGAAATCTTTGTCGAAGTACCGTGCCCCCAGCGTCACCGCGCAGGCCAGGAGGTCGGCCCGTCGGCTGGGGTCGGCTTCCTGCAAGATCAACTCCCGCTCGCGGGCCAGCACTTCCTCGTCAGGCTCTGAGGTCAGTGTCACCAGCAACGGGGCCAGTTCCGGCCAGCGACCGGAGGCGATCTCGTCGGCGTACTCCCACAACTTCACCACCTGGTAGCCGAAGTGGTTGACGAGTACGTCCCCCACTTTGACCTCGTAGGCCGTCGGTATCGGGGCCTCCCGGCGCGTCAGGTAGATTACAACGGTGAGCACCGGGAGGCCGAGTTGCCGCGTCAGCAGGGCGGAGTAAACGAAGAGCCGCTCCGGCACGTCCAACTGGTGGTAGGTCTGAAATTCCAGGTGGAAAATGTACTCCTGCTCACCCCACAGCACTCGATGGACGAAGTCCACGCGCCCTTCCGGGATGGTCAGTTCGACGTTCTCGACGGTGCCGACCAGTTGCAAGTCCACGCCGGGCAGCGAGAGACGCAGGAAACTTTCGGCGTAGTCGCGGGCCAGCACTTTCAGGACGTGGTCGAAGGGGCTCGTGACGGTCATTCTGGCCTCTCGGCAGGATGTTTACAGCCGCTCGGCGACTGCCTGGGCGACCTCCAACGTGGTGTTGTTCCCGCCCATGTCGTAGGTGCGCACCTTCTCCTCGGCGATTACGTCGGCGATGGCCCGCTCCAAAGCGGCGGCGGTCTCCTTCTCCCCCAGCCAGCCGAGCATCAGTTTGACGGCCAGCAGCATGGCGGTGGGATTCACCTTGTACTGCCCGGCGTACTTGGGAGCGGAGCCGTGGGTCGGCTCGAAGACGGCGAAGTTGTCCCCGATGTTGCCGCTGGAAGCGAATCCCAGCCCCCCGACCAACTGGGCCGCCAGGTCGGATATGATGTCGCCGAACATGTTGCTGGAGACCAGCACGCCGTAGTCCTGGGGGTTCTTGACCAGCCACATCGCCATCGCGTCCACGTTCGTCTCCCAGAGTTCGATGCCGGGGTACTCCGCCGCCATCTT
>JALWUZ010000139.1:2097-7747 GCA_027079895.1 Anaerolineae bacterium | reverse complement strand
GCCCGTAGGACGCGCCGCGCGAGGTGGTGTCCGGGAAGGCGACTTGCGCCAGCCCCGCCAGGGGGTCGCTCAGCGTCGCGGTGACGGTGAACGCGCCCGCGCCCAGGCCGTAGAAAAGGGTGCTGCCATCCACGTGGGCGTAGGGGCCGTGCTCGGCGAGGGTCAGGGCGAGCAGGCACGGTCAGTCGTCATCATCCGCTGCGTTTTCCGTCCCCCAAACCTCTATCAAAGACAGAGCCTCCTCACATGTTGGGAATATTGAGATGGTCTCGTTAGGTCCATAGTATGAAATATGCAACCCCAACGGCCCACTATTGTCGAACTCTCTCTCATTGCATAGGATTGAGAGATGTTCTTTGAGGTGTCCCTCATTGGGATCAACATACACCAAACCACTGTAGTGAGTCTCTGCCTCCCCAATCCAAACATACTCGTCGTGCTCGCGGGCGAAAGCAACTGTTCGAAACGTCATCTGGTTGTTGCTTATCATATGGAGCTTGATGCTGAACCCTTCACTGGTGAGGGAGCCGTACTCAATAGCCACTCTGGAATCTGGATCTATCTCTGCCAAGCAACATTGTTCCCGGTCCACTTGGTACATCGCACCATACGGTGACAGCACCTTGTCATCCAGGCTATACCTGTAATATTCCTCCACAAAAGGAGGCCGGTTACAACACAAGCCAGCAGCCAATAAAACGAGAACCACCGTGACCAACACTGTTCGCTTCTCTTCTCGTATCATTCCGGCCCCCCCTAAACCTTACTCAATCGGTCTAGTTAGTTGGTACAACGATGCCCCCTTTCTAGCCCAGGCAGATCCATCACTAGCATCCACGCAGAGAGATTGCTGCATCGGCTCCGTCCAGGTTTGACTGGTAATTCGTTAATCGCTCCCCAGCATCACCACCCAGAGACCACTTTCCAGGAATCCGAGAGCATGGTCGGCAGCAAATAAAAAATATCGCCCGTCCCCCGATATGGCCCATTCTGATATCAGTGGTCTACCAATCTTGCCTGGAGCGATCAGTTGATGGATTTGCCCCGTGTCTATGTCAAACCTGGCAATGACAGGATCCGTTTCAGGGAATGTACCTGGAAGATATGTTCTGTCGTTTTGGATATAATACAGGTGCGAGCTATCCATAGCCCATATAGGTTCTACTCTGGCATCTGCAGAGTCGACACGCTGCATTGAGTCCGTGTTTCTATCCATTACCCATATGCTGCCCGCCAGACTTGTTTCCTGAAAGGCGGTAAATGCTACCCAGCGACCGTTTGGTGACACCGAAATGGTCACAGGAGCTCCCTCAAAGATCTCACCTTCTTGCTCAAATAAGTTGATGAAGTGATGCCCATCAACCGTAGCTATGAAAACAGATATGCCCGCATCAAAACTTTCGTAATGCACGACGACCAGAACACTTTTATCATCTAACCATATCACTTGGTCCCAAGGCAGTGGAAGATCCCCGAGCTTGATAGAATGCTCACCCGCCGCATCCGCGTACCAAAGCTCAACAAATTCATACACAGGTAAAGGGGCGCCGGATTCGGTCTTTTTTTGCGCACGGATGTAGACCAGACACTCTCCGTTAGGCGAGAAGCTCACATAGTCGTCATATATGTTCAAGCGCTGCTTCATCTCGTCACTTGGTTGGTATACAGGAGGCCCTTTGTACGCTTCCTTATCCCCTCGCACAGGATCAAAAGCCCACCAGGAAATGTCGCTCGAATCCCAAGAGTTGGGCGAGTTGTACCGAGCATAGATAAACCGCTCAGTCTCGTCATCCCACCTGGGGAAAAGAACAGGCACATCCTCCACCTTCGTCATGATGGCTCTTCTTTCGATAAAAGGTGTTGGTGAGATTTGGGGAGAAGCCGTTGTCGGAATGGCGATAGTCTCCGTCGTCACGGAATGGACGGGCACATCGGAGCTGGCAGAGGGTAACGAAGGTGCGCAAGCATCAAGCGACCAAGACACCACAATGCAAAAGAAAGCCACTTCAAGCAAGATCAACAAGCGCTCGGTGAGTTTGTTTGCTTCCATATCAAATACACCTGAAAATCTAGGGGTTGCTCGTTCCCACGCTCCGGCGTGGGAACACCGGAGAGACGCTCCGCGTCGGGCTAGCGGCAACGGATGAATCCGCCGCCTGGGCGTGAGCCCCAAACCCAGGCGGCGGATTTATCCGTCGCCGACGACCAGGCGACATGCCCGCTCGTTCCCACACTCCGGTTTCCGCTATGAGTAGCCGAGGGCATTGCCCTCGGCTACCCCCCTGCTCATTCCAACGCTCCGGCGTGGGAACACCGGAGAGGCGCTCCGCGTCGCCCAGTGGGAAGCGACACGCGGGTTGCCCACCGCTGCTCCCACGCAGAGCGTGGGAGCGAGACCCGCTGCCTGGGCCTGAGGCCCAAACCCAGGCGGCGGATTTATCCGCTGCCGGTGGCGGTGTGCGATTTCGCTGGCGGCAACGGATGAATCCTGCCTGAGCCCCAAACCCAGGCGGCGGATTTATCCGTCGCCGACGAACGGGCTTGGGAGGGGCGACACGCTGGCCGCCCTCTACTCCACCTCGTTGATCTCGTAGTCATAAGTGATCTCCGCCACGCCGCGCAGAGTGGCGGCGACGGAGCAATACTTGTCCTCGGAGAGAGCGATAGCGTCCCGCACCGCCTTCTCCTTCAGCCCCCGCCCCCAGAGGGCGTAATGGATGTGGATGTGCTTGTAGGGCCAGGGCGGGCCCTCGTCCGCCTGCTCCCCGGTGACGGTCACTTCCAGGTCCACCAAGTCCTGCCGCTTCTTGCGCAGGATCTCCACCACGTCGTAAGCGGTGCAGCCCCCCAGGGAGACCATCAGCAGTTGCGAGGGGGACATCCCCGTGCCGTTCGCCTTGTCGTGGCCGGACATCACCAGGGAGTGCTTGGTGCTGTCGGTGCCGACGAATTGCAGTTTCTCCACCCATTTGACCCGGACGGTCTTCTTTCTGCCCATCGTTGCTCCTCCATCGCTATGTTGTCTCAGAGAGCATCTCCGTCGCTTCCATCAAGCGCACGCCGGCCTGCTCCCGCAGCCGTTTCCGCAGCCAGTAGCCGTGCTCGACCCCCACCAGCACCAGCATCCTACACCCCGGACACCTGTCCGCAGCCGCGAGAATCTGCGCCAAAAAGTGCTGATTCCAGAGTTCCCAGCCTCGCTCCTCTTTCTCCCCAAACACCGCGTTCTGATACCGGTGCTTGACCTCGAAATGGCGGTCCGTCTCCGCCGCGTTCACGTCCAGCGGGGAGCCCCACCACTCGAACAACACCCCGTAGAGCGCGTTCACGTACTGGCCGAACTGCTCCACCGCGGCGGGATTGCGGCTCTCCAACTCCTCCACGGCCTCCCTCCCCAGGCGCACCCACTCGGAGTACTCAGGCTCGGAAGGCTCCAACGGCACCACCTCGCATCGCAGTTTGTCCAGCAGTGGATAGACGCCGTGCTGGTACTCCTGCTTGACCGGCTGCGGCCTCCTGGTCGCCAGGTCGGAGGGGGTCAGTTCGACGGCCAGGATGTCCGGGGCGAAACTTTCGATGAGCGCGGTCAAGTGGTCGTAAGTGTAGTAGTCCACCTCCCCGTGCAGTTGGTGTAACGTCCCAAGTACGGCAACATCCATCGCTTCCTCCTCAAAGACTCTCGCCCAACAGCGCCCGCAACTGCCGGGCGGTGCTGACGGCCTGTCCACGCCGGTGATTGTTCGCGTAGACCAGCGTCAGGGCGGCCTCGGACTCCAACCGCCGGATCTTGGGTACCCACTCCCGCAGTTCGTCGTCGCTGTAGGCGTAATCGTACCGCTCCCAGGGCTCCTGATGCCGCCACCACTTCGCCCTGTTGCGTCCGTGGAAACGCACGTAAGCCAGCGGCGCGGTGACGACGGCCAGCGGCGGCACCAGATTCCTGAGAGGCGGCAAGTCCACGCAACAGTAGCCCATCTCCAACGCGCGCAGGTCGTCGAAAGTGCGCGTGGTGATCCAGTCCCGCGAGCGGAACTCGACCACCAGCGGCGTCCGTCCGAACCACTCCCGGACGCGCTTGAGATAGTCCCGATTGGCGGGAGTGGCGTGGAAGGAGTAGGGGAACTGGAGCAGGAGGCCGGCGAACTTCCCGGCGGCGACGAGAGGGGTCAGCGCGGCCCGGAACTTCTCGGCCTGCTCCGGCGCGTCGTCGCCCCGCTCGTGAGTGATGCCCCGGTACGCCTTGAGCGCGAACAGGAAGCCGTCCGGGACGCGCTCCGCCATCCGCTCCATCATCTGCGCCGTGGGGAGTCGGTAGTAAGTGAAGTTCAACTCGCAAGTGGCGAACTCCTGGGCGTAGAACCGCAGCCGCTCCTTCTGGGGCAGATCAGGGGGATAAAACGGGCCGACCCAGTCCTTGTAACTGTAGCCGCTGGTGCCAATCAGAGTGGGCATACTTTCCTCGGTCGGAGGTGGATTATAGCACAGGCACGCGGATTGACAAAACACCCACGCTGATGTATCATCCCTGGCGTCAGTGGAATCGCAACCAGAACCAAAGGAGGTGTACCTGTGTTTGGACGAGACAAGCCCACCAAGACCGCCAAGCCGCCGGTCGTCCCGCCGGCCTCACAAATCGAGACCACCATCGGGCCCAACACCTACTTCCGCGGCGACATCCAGTCCGATGGAGGGGTGCGCATTGACGGCGTGTTCGAGGGCACGATTGACATCACGGGCAACCTGATCGTCGGCGAGGGGGCGAAGATCGTGGCCGACATCAAGGCGAACAACATCTCCATCTCCGGCGCCATCAAGGGGGACATCTCCGGCAACCGGGTGGAGATTTTGGAGACCGGGCGGGTGTGGGGCGACCTGACCATCAACTCCCTACTGCTCAACGAGGGGGCCTACCTGCGCGGACAGACGATGATGCACGGGGACATCGAGCCGCCGTTGATCGAGCCTCCCAAGCGAAAATCGGAACCCCCCGGCAGCGCGACAATCGTGGACGTGGAGCCGAAGAAAGGCGGCAAGGGGAAGAAACAGTAGCCCGCCGGAGGCCGCCGTCCGCGAGCCCTCACGGATGTATGAACAAAAAGAGCCCCACCGCGATAGTGGGGCTCTTGCCGTTGGATAGGCTGGTCAGGGAGCGATGACCACCCGGTAAGTGTCGTCCCGCAACGCCGCTTGCAGCCCCTCCTCCAGCCGGTCAAGAGGGAGCACCAGCGAGACCAACGGGCGCACCTCGATAGTGCGGTCGCAGAGGAGGCGCACCGCCTGGCGCATATCCTCCTTCGTCTGGCTCATCGTGCCGGTGAGGACGATCTCTTTGGAGTGGAACAGATTGGGGTCAACGGAGATCTTGCTCCCGCGCGGGTGGATACTGGCGAAGACCTGCACCCGTCCCCCTTTGGCGACTGCCTCCACGGCCTGCTCGACCGCCTCGGCGACGCTGACGGCGCAGAAGACCACCTCCGCGCCGCGCCCGCCGGTGAGACTGCGCACCTGGCCCGCGAAATCGCCATCGGCGGGATTGATGATCGCCGCCGCCCCCAACGTGCGGGCGAAAGCGGCCCGGCGGGGGTTCGGCTCGCTGACCAGCACCCGCGCCCCGGCCTGAGTGAGCAACATCAGATGGAGCAGCCCCATC
>JALWUZ010000139.1:0-2087 GCA_027079895.1 Anaerolineae bacterium | reverse complement strand
GACGTGGCCGCCCCGGCCACCACGACGGTATCCCCCCGCTCGACCCGCGCCCGGCGGACGCTGTGGATGACGCAGGCCAGCGGCTCCGCCAGGCACAACTCCTCGAAAGGCACGTCCCCAGGGGCGTGGTAGAGTTGGTAATCCTCGATGAGGACGTACTCCGCCAGCCCGGCCGGGCCGGCCACGTCGGCCCCGCGGAAATCCCGGCGGGCGTTGTCACAGATGTTGTCCATCCCCCGCCGACATGACTCGCAGTACCCGCAGCGGGTCAGCACTGCGGCCACCACCCGCTCGCCGGGGCGGGCGGCGGTGTAGACCTGCTCCCCCAGGGCGACCAACTCCCCGGCGACCTCGTGCCCGCTGGCGAGAGGGTAGAAATGCTCCTCCCCGGTGTAAGAACGTTGCTCCCAGGTACAGAGAGCGCAGGCCCGCACCCGCACCAGAGCCTGACGCGGCCCCGGCGTTGGGATGGGCAGTTCGTCGAAGCGGATGCGATGCGGGCCGACGAAAACCGCGCGTTTGTAAGTGTCCATAGTGAGTCCCCTTGTCAGACTTGCCCCCGTCTCCCGCGGACGAAGAGTCGAACCGCTTGGCCTTGACAAAGAAGCAAATATCGTTACAATGTGCCCGTCCTGCGAGCCAGCCGCGGATTGGTTGGTGATAAGCAGCATACCACAGACGGAGGTGAAAGAATGGCATACGTTATCACCAGTAAGTGTGAGCGGGCCGGGCTGTGCGTGGACGTCTGTCCCACCGACTCAATCCATTTTGTGGACGACGACCCCGAATGGCCCACGTACTACATCAACCCGGAGACCTGCATCGAGTGCGCGGCCTGCGAGGCCGAGTGCCCGAACGAGGCGATCTTCCACGAGGATGACGTGCCCGACGAGTACACGGACGACATCCAGAAGAACGCCGACTTCTTCGATAGCGGGCCGGGCAAAGACCTGGTCTAGTCCTCACCCGACCGGGTACACAGAGAGACCGGGATGCGCCGACCCCGGTCTCTTTTCGTTTCCCCGCCGCTACAGAATCCGCACCACGACGCGCCCCGCCTTCCACAGACTCTCCAAGTCGTAGTAGGCCCGCGTCTCCGGCTCGAACAGGTGGACGATCACATCGCCGTAGTCCATCACCACCCACCCGCTGGCGACCGCGCCGTCCACGCTCAACGGCAACACCCCGAACTCCCGCTTCAGGGCCAGCCGAATATCATCGAGGATGGCCTTCGCCTGCCGCTCGCTCTCCGCGCTGCCGATGACGAAATAATCGGCCACGATGGACAGCCCCCGAATGTCCAGCAGCAGGACATCCTCCCCCTTCTTGTCGGCGATCATCTCCACGACGCGCCGCGCCAATTCCAACCCTTCCAGAGCGCACCTCCTCTCTGTCAATCTCCCGAATCCACGCCCGCCGCCAGCGACACCATCAGCCGAATCCGCGCCTTCGGCCCGTTGAGCCCCTCGGCGAAGCGGCACCCCATCTCCTTGAGCGTCCGGTAGGCCCCCGGATAGCCGTACCCGTCCCACACCCGCCCCGACGGACAACGGCTGGCGATGACCACCGTCACCCCGTCGTCCAACGCCTGCTCCAGAACCGGCAGCCACCAGGGAGGCACCCGTCCGCCGCCCAGGGCCTCGATGACCACCCCCCGTATGCCCCGCGCCAGAGCGTCCTCCAACAAGGCCGTCTCCATCCCCACCGTCAGTTTGATGAGCGTCACCCGCGGGTCCAGACCGTGCCAGGGGAGCGTCTGCCGGGGCGGTCGGCGGGCGATGATGACGGCATCCCCCTCCACCCGGCCCAGCGGCCCCCAGGCGGGCGACTGGAACGTCGCCGGGCTCAAAGTATGCATCTTCGTCACCCACCGCGCCCCGTGTACCTCGTCGTCGAAGACCACCACCGCCCCCAGGCCGCGAGATTGGGGAGCAGCAGCCACCCGCACCGCCGCCAGGAGATTGGCGTACCCGTCGTACCCCACGTCGGAGACGGTGCGCATCGCCCCCGTCAGCACCAGCGGCTTACCCCCCGGCACCGTCAGGTCGAGCAGATAGGCGGTCTCCTCCAGCGTGTCGGTGCCGTGC
>JALWUZ010000138.1 GCA_027079895.1 Anaerolineae bacterium | reverse complement strand
GAGCGTAGGCGGGCTGGCGAGGCACAAAAACACCTTCACCGCGCTCAAGGCGTTCTACACGCTGGTAGACGGCGGGCATCTCGCGGAGTACACCTTCGTCATCGTGGGCGGGTTGATACACACCCACAACGACGAGCGGCTGTTGGAGTTCGCCGCCCGGCGCGCTGACGGTCACATCCGGCTGGTGAGCGGGGTAGACGACGACGACATAGACAACGTCTACGCCGGGGCGTCGCTGTTCGTCTACCCGTCGCTCTACGAGGGGTTCGGCCTCTCCCCCCTGGAAGCGATGGCCTGCGGCGTCCCGGTGCTGTCCAGCGGGGCGGGGGCGTTGCCGGAGGTGTTGGACGACGCGGCCTGGATGGTGGAGGACCCCTATGACGTGGACGCCTTCGCCGCCGGAATGTCGCGCGTGCTGACCGACGCGGCCGTCCGGGAGCGTCTGGTAGAGGCCGGCCTGGCCAACGTCGCGCGGTTCTCGTGGGATGACACCGCCCGGCGCACTTTGGACTTGTACGCGGAACTGGTGGCGTGAACGGCGTCGCCGGTCGAGGAGTTCGATGGGAGTGCTATGAAGTTCCTGCTGATCAACCCGGTAATCGCTAAAGGACGCGCCCCGGCCTATTTCCCTCTCGGACTGGGGTACATCGCGCAGGTGTTGTTGGATAACGGGCACACGGTCGAGGTGCTGGACATCAACGCCTACCGCCCGCCGGAGGAGGAAGTCGTGCAGCGCATTCGGGAGGCGGAGTTCGACGCCGCCGGAATCACCGGTATGGTGACGGAGTTCGCAGCCGTCCGCCGGCTGAGCGGTCTGGTCAAGGAGTTTCACCCCGACGCCCCGGTGATTCTGGGAGGGGGATTGCCCACCGCTTTCCCGCGCCAGGTTCTGGAGAAAACTCAGGCCGACATATCGGTGGTAGGCGAGGGGGAGGTGACGATCAAGGAACTGGCCGAAAGTCTGTCCGGCCGACGGCCCATTCAGGAGGTCAAGGGGATCTGGTACAAGGACGGCGGCTCTGTGCGGATGACCGAACCGCGCGGACTGATTGGGGATTTGGACACCCTCCCGTTTCCCGCCCGCGACCTGTTCCCTGTGGACAGGTACATCCAGAATCCGGTGACGTACCTGCGGATGTTCGACAAAAACATCGTCTCCCTCAACATGGTCAGCAGCCGGGGCTGTCCGTACCGGTGCGCGTACTGCTTTCACGGGCTGTGGAAACATCGCTTCCGGGGACGCTCCGCCGACAACATCGTCGCCGAGATGAAACTCCTGCGCGACACCTACGGCGTCAACGGGATATTCTTTATGGACGACACGTTTACCCTGGACCGGAAGAGGCTGCTCGCGCTGTGCGACCGGTTGATCGAGGAGGAACTGGGCATCATCTGGGTGGCGAGCGCACGGGTCAACCTGGTGGATCCTGAGGTGCTGGGGAAAATGCGGGCCGCCGGGTGCCGCGTGATTACCTACGGCATCGAGTCCGGCAGCCAGCAGATATTGGACGAAATGCGCAAGGGGGTCAAGGTGGAGCAGGCCCGCCAAGCTGTGCTGGACACCTGGGAGGCCGGCATCCTGCCGATTGGATTCCTGATGATCGGCATGTTCGGCGAGACGCGCCAGACGGTTGAGGAGACGGTGCGTTTTTGCAACGAGACCGGCATAGTCTCTGGATTCTCCTTCGTGACCCCTTTTCCGGGAACCGAGTTGTACACCAGGGCCCTGGAGGTGGGGAAAATCCGTCCGGGGGAGGAGGACGAGTTGCTGGAAAGGTGGAGCGAGTGGGGCGACGAGATACTCGTGAACCTGAGCGATTTCACCGACGCCGAACTCAAATCGCTCCGCCGGGAGGCGCAGATACGCATCCTGTGGGGCAACTGGCTGTGGAAGGCCCGCCTGTACATCCGCGTGCTGGGATTCCGCAACGCCGCGCGGGAGACGATACGTTACATCCTGAAGTCCCTGCGCATCGGGAAGTTCACCTGAGTCACGGATATGCCGAACGACAACGGACTGCCGCACACCTCCTCCCACCTGTACAGTCGGGACTACTTCCTCACGGCGTGTGAGGGGTACGAGGTCTTCGCGCACGGGGACGGGAACGCCCTCTCTCCTCGTCTCGCCGCCGTGCTGGAAGTGACCGACCTGCGGCCGGGAGAGCGGGTGCTGGATGTGGGCTGCGGGCGGGGGGAGTTCGTCCGTTACCTGGCTCTCAATGAGAAGGTCGTCGCCTACGGGGTGGACTACTCGGCGGATGCCGTCGCCATCGCCCGCGAACACCTCACGGACGTTGACGGCGTGCTGATTGCCCACTCCGACGCCCGCCATCTGCCGTTCGCCGCCGGCACGTTCGACAAACTGTTCATGCTGGACATCGTCGAGCACCTCTACCCCTGGGAACTCGCCGCGTCCCTGAGAGAGGCCGGGCGCGTGTTGGCGGACAACGGGCAACTGGTGATTCACACGGCCCCCAACAGATGGTACTACCGCTTCGGCTACCCGGTCTACCGACTGTTCGAGCGTCTGCGGGGCAACGAACTGCCCGCCAATCCCAGAGACCGTTTCCCCTACCACCACCTCCACGTGAACGAACAGGACATCGTCGGACTGGCCCGCTCGCTGCGCCGCGCGGGGTTCAAAGCACGGGTAGGTTTGAGAAACATCAAGCCGCCGTCCCTGGCGGACGAGTCCCCCGTGATGAAATTGGCCACCCGTCTTCTCGAAGCGTTTCCGTTCAAGTTAGTGTTCTGCAACGACCTCATAGCCGTTGCTCAAAAGGAGTCACGCCGTGAGATTTACCGGTGAACGCCTGGTTCCAGGAGTGTCCCCCCGCCTCCAAAATATGATCACCGAGGAACTATCCCGTCTGAACTTCGTCAAACACCTGTTCGCGGGGAAGAGCGTGCTCGACGCCGGATGCGGCGTGGGGTACGGTTCGCAGTTCATCGCCCGGCACGGAGCCCGGCGGGTACTGGGGGTGGACATCTCCGCCGAAACCGTCGCGTATGCCCAGGAGCACTACCGCGAGGCCAACCTGGATTTCTGCGTCATGGACTGTGCCGACCTGGCGCTGGCCGACGGCGCCTTCGACATGGTGTGCTCGTTGGAACTCATCGAGCACCTGCCGGACCCCGACCGGTATCTTTCCGAGATCGCCCGCGTGCTGAAACCGGGCGGCCTGTACTTCATGTCAACCCCCAACCGCCTGATCTCCTCCACCCGCGATGGCCGGGCCTCGTGGAAATTCCACATCCGCGAATTTTCCTACGACGAGTTGCGCACGATACTTGAAAGCCACTTCGAGAAGGTCGAGATATGGGGCTCGTATGTGCCGCAGTACGAGGAACACCCCATCAGGCACATCACGAAATCCCCTCTCTCCCAGATCAAGCACTTCATCCCCTCGTGGCTGCGCGTGTGGGTGTCATCTTCGATTCGATTTTTGATCAAGGCGGAGTTGAGTTTCGACGACGTGCAGTTTTCCAAAGAGAGACTGGACGTCCCCACGTTCGTTGCTCTCTGTAGCGTCCCCACCGACCGTTCCCCCGACGCGAGCAGCCCAAGATCAAATTCTAAAGGAGGAAGACAGTGAGACGTAAATTGTTCCCACTCGGCCCAATAGCGATTGCGATACTCGTCACGGCGGTAGCCTACGGATGCGGCGGCACCCCGTTGCCGACCAGCCCCATCGCCACCCCGTCCGTATCCCAGAGCGTCATCCCCACCCCTCCCGCCGTGTCCATCTCCACCGGCATCCTGTTCTACTCGGCCTCGGCGGGGGAGAACCCGGCGGGTACGCTCAACGTCTGCAACTCGGACGGGAGCGGTTGCCGCGTCCTGGCGAACACGTCCCCCGATGTCCACGAAGTGGCGGTCTCGCCGGACGGCAAGTACGTGGCGTTCTTCACCACCGACCGGGACAGCGACGGCCTGCTGGTCGCCTGGGACATACGGAGCGGCGACACGTTGCTCAGCATCCAGGCTCCGCCGGAGACGAGCGAGAGTTTCTTCGACGCGCCTCCCACCAGGTATATGGCCTGGTCTCCCGACAGCAGCCAACTGGCCTACGTCCTCGGCCGGGACCTGCACCTGGTCGGCGTGGGAGGGAGTGATGGGCGCACGCTGGTCACTCATCGGGAGGCCCGGTACAACCTGGCCGGCCTCATAAAAGGCTCCATCGCCCGCCCGGTGTGGACGACCGACGGAACCCGCATCGTGTACGACATCTTCAACACCCCCAGAGTCCGTTCCGGCGGGGCGGACATCTACCGTGACGTGGAGTACGTGAGCCTGTCCGACGAGACTACCAGCGTCGTGATGGAAAACGCCCGCATCGCGTCGGACATAGCGGCCTCGGCCAACGAGGTGGTGCTCAAGCACGCTGACGGGACCTTCTTCTTGCTGAGCCTGGACACGCTCTCTGTGGAGGAACTCCCATCCCCCGCCAATTGCGGCCTGATGCGCTGCGACCCGACCGGCAACCTGTGCGCTTCCGTCTGCTCCGACCAGGGCGAACTGAACACCATCAACTTCACCGCGCCGGATGGACAGAGCGTCCACGGCATTGGCATATCCGACCTGACCGGGGAGGCCGCCGCCTGCACAATCCAGAGCGTGTTGTGGAACGCTGCCGGGAACACCTTGTTGGCGGCTGTCGGCTGCGAAGATGGCCACGCAAGCCTGTGGGCTGTCGAGACGACCGGCTGGGCCCCAACCCATCTGACCGACTGGGAGGGCATAGGCGCACTGTCCCTGTTGGCCTGGCCGGAGTAGGCCGGATTCCCCCCAGACAGATGGCCGTCCTGTTCCGAACACTCGCCACGTGGTGGCGGGCGGCATCACGATTCGTCGAGGCCCACCGGTTGCTCCTGCGCTACCTGTACTTCGTCTCCCTGTTCCTGCTGATCGGTGCGTTTCTCCTTTCGACCGGGGGGCAGTTGAAACTGGCGGGGTGGAGCCCGGACTATGCCCTGTTCGGCGTCTCACTGCTCCTGGTGTCGCTGGCCGTGCTTTCCCTGGCGTTCTGGTGGGTCTTCAGCCTGCGGTTTCTGGGGGAGCACATCGGGATGGTCGCCGGGGTGAGAATCTGGGTATTCGCCCAGTTAGCCAAATACCTCCCCGGCGGAATCTGGAACTATGCCAGCCGCGTGTACGCCTGTGACCAGGTGGGAGTATCCCGGCGGAACGCGGCCCTCAGCCTGGGCCTGGAAGCCATCCTGAGAGTCCTGGCGGCCGTCATCGTGTTCCTGCTCTCCGTTCCGTTCTGGCCCATCGGGACACGTCTGCCCGTGACCGCGCTCTCGCTGGTCGGGATACTGGCGGTCGGGTTCACGGCGTTGCATCCCCGCGTCATAGAGTGGGGGATGAACCGGGCTACGAAAATCCTGCGCCGTGCCCCGGTGTCCCTGCCGTCGCTGGGATACGCGCCGATGTTGAGGCTTCTGACCGGACACACCCTCACGGTCATCGGTGTCGGGGGCGCGTTCTACCTGATGTTGGCGTCGCTCTATCGGGCCCCGGTCAACATCGCCATCCCCGTCACCGGCATGCTGGCGATCTCGGTCATCTCCGGCTTCCTGAACCCGCTCACGCCGAACGGCTTGGGCACGCGGGAGGGTATGCTGATCGCTTTCCTCAGTTACTACCTCCCGCTGCCGCTTGCGACCACTGCCGCGTTGCTCTCTCGCCTGTGGCTGACGGCCTCCGAACTCGTGGGAGTGGCCCTGGTGGTCATCGTTTCGCGGCTGCTGGGGGCCAAATCGCGGCCGGTACACCCGGATCGGGCGTAATTACCCCAAAGGGTTATTGACTACGGGCGACCGATTCGTATAATTCAAGCGTAATTGCCACCACCGTGCGTGTTGTCGGGCGATGGCAGTTGATTTCCAACGGAAGGTGGTGATGCTATCGGGCCAGAGAAAGCAGGAGACGGATTAATTTCACACAAACGTTACCCACAACTTTTGAGGAGGAAGTTAGATGTTCAAAAAGACACTCAGTATCTTGTTCACGATGGGGATTCTGGTCAGCCTGCTGTCTGTCGCCGGCGCCCAGTCCCCCAGCGAAGGGACGACTTCGACGTCCATCCTGGTTCAGAACCTCAGCACAGAGACCGCTTCGGTGCGTGTTGACTTCTACAACACCAGCGGCAACAACACCGGGTACAAGGAAGAGACCGCTTTGGGAGGCGAGTTGAGCACGACCTTCGACCAGCGGTACGACAGCGGCAACCCTGGTGAGGACCCCTTCCAGGGCGCGGCCATCGTCAGCGCTGACCAGCCCATTGGGGCCGTCGTGCAGGAGGTGCGCACCGGTGGGTCCGGCGGGGTCAACAGTTACGACTCCTACAACGGCCTCATCTCCGTTGGGAAGAGCATCCGCGCTCCCCTGTTGCTGCGGAACATCAACAGTGCGGGCAACATCTTCAACACGATGATGTCCATCCAGAACACCAACCTGAGCTCGCAGGCTGCCGTGACCGTCACCTACACCGCGATCCTGGGTAACAATTACGTGGATCACCGCACGATCCCCCCCGGCGGGTCTCTCTACCTCAACCAGGCCGATGAGACCAACCTCGGCGACACATTCTTCGGCTCGGCCCTCATCGAGTCCGACCAGGACATTGGCGTCGTGGTCAACTCCGGGGCGCAGGATGGCTCCTCGCTGATCGTGTACCCCACTTATACGTCCGGCGCGAGCAACGTGTACATCCCCGGCCTGATGAAGAACATCCCCTCGATGGGCGACAACTACTTCACCTCCTTCACCATCGTGAACATGGGTGATTCGCCGGTGACTGTGCAGATCGAGTACGTGCCTCTGAACAGCAATTACACCGTCGGGGCTCCGTACACCAAGGTCGTCACCGACTCCCTCACCATTGACCAGCGGTATGACTCCGCCATCACCAGCGACACCTTCTTCGGTGCGGTCAACCTCTCGGTGCAGGGGAGCGGGACTATCGCCGCGATGTTGAACGAGCGTGGCGATGACGCCACCACCGGGGCGGCCAAGTTCGCCACCACCTACTCCGGCTTCACCAGCGGCGTCACCCAGGTTTACGTGCCGTACTTGCTGAAGTACATCGCTTCAGCGGGCTACAGTTGGAGCACCAGTATCCTGATCCAGAACCTCGACACCAGCAGCGACCTGACCGTTGACATCTACTACAACGAGTCGCCTCTCATCGGCACGCACTCCTACACATCCACCAAGACCGTGAGCGCGTTCGACTTCGTAGACCTGCGTTACGACACCAATCTCGGCCAGGACACCTTCTACGGTGGGGCCAAGATCGTGAGCCGCGACAATCATCCGTTCGGCGTCGTGGTGCTGGTCAGGGGGAGCGAGGGCTCCGGCGATGCTCTGTCCTCCTACCTCCAGATTACCCAGTAACCGAGGCTGAGCCACAAGAAAAGCCCCCTCACCCGATGAGGGGGCTTTTTACGTCACCGATTGTCACCGATGACGCTCAAGATTCGTTCCATCGCTATTCTCTTCTTTGCCCTGAGTCTCGTCTACTCCCTCCTCACCCCTCCCTTCGAAGCCTCCGACGAGAAGTGGCACTACCCGCTGGTCGAGTACATCGCCGACCGGTGGGCCTTGCCGGTCCAGACCCTCGGCGTCGAGACCCCCTGGCGGCAGGAGGGGAGTCAACCGCCGCTCTACTACTTCCTCGCCGCCCTGACCACCGCCTGGGTGGACACCTCCGACCTGGACACGGTGCGCCACCTCAACCCCCACGTT
>JALWUZ010000137.1 GCA_027079895.1 Anaerolineae bacterium | reverse complement strand
CTCCTTTTAGCCATCAAGCAGGCCGTAGACCGCGCCCCCCAGATGCGCTTCGTCCTCTCCGGCTCGGCCAACCTGCTGCTGATGCGGCGCGTCAGCGAGAGCCTGGCCGGGCGGGCCGTTTACTTCGTCCTCCGGCCGATGACTCTGGGGGAGATGCAACAGTCCCCGCCGCCCGACATCCTGCCCCGTCTGCTGCGCGGCGACTGGCCGGAGGAGGATATGCTCCCGGAGCCCCCACCCGACCCCACGGAACACCTGCGGCGCGGATTCATGCCCGCCCTGTTGCGTCTCCGGCGGCCGGAAGCCTGGACGCGCTGGTGGGAGGGGTACGTGGCGACCTACCTGGAGCGGGACCTGCGCCAGTTGTCGCAGATTGACCGGCTGGTGGACTTTCGGCGGGTGATGGAGTTGCTGGCCCTGCGCAGCGGACAGATTCTCAATCAGTCCGAGTTGGGCCGCGACGCCGGACTGCCCCAGCCCACCGTCCACCGCTACCTGAACCTGCTGGAGACGACCCAGTTGTTCGAGCGACTACCGGCCTACACCGTCAGCCGCACCGCCCGCCTGGTGAAGTCCCCCAAAGCCTTTTGGAGCGACCCCGGCCTGGCGGTCTTCCTGTCCGGCTACTTCGAGGCCGCCGACCTGCGCACGGCCCGCGAGCGCGGGGCCTATTTCGAGACGCTGATTTTCCATCATCTGCGGGTGCTGGCCGGGCTGTTGACGCCGGCGGCCCGGCTCTACTTCTGGCGCACCCGGCGGGGGCAGGAGGTGGATTTCGTGGTCGAGCACGGTCGCCGACTGCTGGCCATCGAGGTCAAACAGACGACGCGCGTCCGTCACGGCGACACTGCGGCCCTGCGTTTGTTCCTCCAGGAGTATCCCCAGGCCAGCGGCGGCGTCCTGCTGTACGGCGGCGCGGAGATTCGGCGACTGGGGGATAGAATCGTCGCCCTCCCCTGGACGATGATCACTCGAGGCCGGTGAGCGGGGCGGCTACGAGGTGCGCAGGGCTTTCAGCATCGGAGTGAGCGAGTACTTGCGGTAGTGACGTTCGAGCAGCGCGTCCAGGTACTCCTGCCACTCCGCCTCGCGACCGGCGGCACGGTAGGCCGCGCGGGCCTTCTCCAACCAGCGGATGGCGCGGTGGTAGTGCCGCGCTTTCCGCTCCTCGATGATGGTCTCCGCCTGTTGGAGGCAGACGCGGATGACCCAGTCGGGGCGGGTCTCGAGGGCGGCGTCCGCCACCTTTTCGATGAGGTGGTAGTCGTATTTCTTTTTGTCGGCGACGGCGATGGCCTCGTCAACCAGCCCCTCGTACAGCAGAATGTCCACCTTGTCGGTGAGCGAGAGGCCCTGCCGGCGCAGGTGCGCCAGCAGTTCCTCCCGCACCTGGGGCCAGCGATCGCCGGCCAGGTTCTGGACGGCCTGGTAGTCCGCCAAGTTGGGGCTGTCCCGAAAAGCGATCACCGCCGCGTCGAGGGCCGCTTCGGTCTGGCCGGCCGCGGCGGCGACATCGCGCAGCCAGCGGGCCAGGGTAGACTTGTGCCCCGATAACGTCAGGCCGTGCTCGGCGATGCGCCGGGCCTCCTGGGTCGCGCCCTGCTCCTGCAAAGCCTTAGCCAGCGCCAGGGCTTCGCCCGTCGTCGCGGCGTACTCCAACCCCTTTTCCACTGCTTCCTGTATCCGCCCCAGTTTTGCCAGCATGGTCAGGTAGAGTTTCATCTCCCCCTCCGCCTCGGCCAGGTAGAGGTATTCCTGGTAACGTCCCTGCCGCTCCAGGACGCGGAGGCGGATTTCGGCCAGTTCGTCGGCGTACCAGGGCGGTTCCCCCTCCCAGGCCCCTTGCCGGGTGATCTCGCCTCGGAGCACTCGTTGGAGGGGCGGGTAGTCCCAGCCCTGCCGGGTGGCCTCTAGGGGGAGGTCGAAGGAGTCTTCGACGCCGTAGTCGCTCAGTTCCTCCCGCCAGGCAGCCAGTCGTTTCTCCCACTTCCGGCGTTCCTGGGGAGAGAGGTCGGCGGTCAGCAGGGCTTCGGCCCAGGCCGGCCCCAGTTCCTGGTAGAAGTCGCTGGCCTCCCCATCGGAGTCGTCTAGCACCTCCCACCCCTTGATGTACTCGTCGGTGATGACCTCCAGGATGGTCAGGGCGTTGTTCCCGTCCCCGCCCTCGATGAAGTCCTGGGCCTGGTCCAGTATCTGGCTCATCCCGCTCACCACGTCGCCGGCGTGCCAGTACTCCTCCGCGGAGTGCATGATGCGGCGGGCCTGGCGGATGA
>JALWUZ010000136.1 GCA_027079895.1 Anaerolineae bacterium | reverse complement strand
CCAGCCCCCCGCTCTGGGGACGCACCCCAATGGCGATCAAAGTCAGGTCGGCCTCCAAGTCCTGCTCCCCCTGCTCCCCCGTCACCGTCACGCGGACGCCGTCATCAGTCCTTTCGACGCGCTGCACTCGGGTCCCGGTCAGCACCCGCACCTTGCGCCGCCGGAAGGCCCGCTCCACCTCCGCGCTGACCTCGGCATCCTCCAGCGGCAGGACGCGGGGGAGCATCTCGACGACGGTGACGGACGTGCCGTAGGTGCGCCAAATGTGGGCGAACTCCATCCCAATCGGCCCGGCCCCGACGATGACCGCCGACTGCGGCAGTTCTCGCCGCAGAATGGCCGGGCGGTAGGTGAGCACCCGTTCGCCGTCGGGCTCTATGCCGGGGATGGTGCGGGCTGTGCCGCCGGTGGCGACGACTATGTTGCGCGTCTCCACCGTCTGGGAGCCGCCGTCGTTCAGGGCCACCTCGACCGCGCGGGGCGAGCGCAGCGTCGCCCGGCCCTCGATGACCTCGACCCCGTTCTGACGCATCAGCAGGCCGACCCCCTTCACCAGCCGGGCCGAGACCTTACGGCTGCGGGCCACCGCCGCGCCGTAATCGGCCTCGAAGCCGGTGACGGTGAAGCCGAACTCCTTGCCCCGTCGCAGGAGAGAGATGACCGCGGCGTTGCGCAGCAGGGCCTTCGTCGGGATACAGCCGTAATTGAGGCACACACCCCCCAAATGCTCCTTCTCCACCAGGGCGACTTTGAGCCCCAGTTGCGCGGCCCGGATAGCGGCCACGTAGCCGCCCGGCCCGGCTCCGATGATGGTGACATCGTATGCACCCATTTCGCACCTCCCATGCGGAAATCCCCGCGCCTGAATTGACTTCTTGCCCAGAGTGTGCTAGAATCTCTCCCGACAAGCACGGTGAGCAAGCCAAAGGAGTAAAGCATGTCCAACCCTACCAATCCTTCAGCCTACTCCGACACCTCGGCGGACGAGGCGGCCATCGCTCAAGCCCGTGCCTACCTCGACCAGGTGCGCAAGAAAATGGAACGGCTGGCCGAGGATTTCGCTGCCGGGCGGGTCAATTCCAGGCAATTTCAAGAACTCTACGCTCACTACCAGGGCGAGCGGAGGATGATCGAGAAAGCGTTGGAGGAGTCGCCGCAGGCCGCGCTGCTACGGGCGCAGGGCACCAAGGGCAAGAGCCTGGCTATCCGCTTACAACACGCGGCCCGCATCCTGGGGTACGCCATCTACTCCAACGAGACCGGCCAACCCATCCGCACTGTCGGCAACTTCGAGGTGGACCCGCAACTGATCGAACCGGTCCTCGAAAGTGCCCGCAACGGGGAGGCCGAGGGGCAAATGCGCAGCGTCGAGGTGGAGGACGAGCAGTGGGTCGGCATATTCCCCCGCCGCTACACCACCCTGGTGACGCTCTTCTCCCTCGAACCGGCCCGTACCCAGTTGGAGATGATGCGTGACCTCCAAAGCCACTTTGAACTCGCCAACCGCGAATGGCTGTCGAAGGGGGTCGCCGACTCCGACCGGTTAGTCTTCCCCCACACGGTCGTTTTCAGCGTCCGCTCCAAGTGACCTTTGCCTCGGCCGGCCGCCGACGACAGCGTCGCCACCCCCGGCGACGGTGGAGTCGGCGGTGGCGTGCCTCTGGCCTACAGAGCGTCGCCCACCAGAACCCCTATCAGCCCCAGAATCACCCCCAGATGTAAAAATAGATCGGTGCGTGCCAGCCAGCCGACGACGGGCCAAGCCGGCAGGAGCACGAGGATGAAATTGACCATCACCAGCCCGACGGCGATGAGAATCGGCAGGCCGGGGTAAGTGGCCAGGAAATTGCTGATGCGCTCCAGCAGTTTGGTGAACGTGGTGCTCATGCCACCTCCTCCCAATCGGGTATGCCGCCCTGTACGCACACCCGGCGGAACCGCGCCCACAGTTGACGCGGCACACGCCCCCTGATGCGCGTCCCCTCTCCGGTGTGCTCCTCCTCTTCGATGAGCCCCCGCCGATGGAACAAGGCCGCCAACTCCCCCGCGTCGTAGGGGATGAGGGCCTCCAGCCAGACCATCTGCTCCTCCAACGCCCGCTCGACCCGCGCCAGCAGCCCGTCCAGCCCCTCCCCCGTCAGGGCGGAGATGAGGACACCGTCGGGGAAACGGGCGCGGAGCGGGCGCATGGCCTCCGGCGACGGCCAGCGGTCGCACTTGTTCACCGCGACGACGACCCCCTTGTCCGCCGCGCCGATCTCCGCCAGCGTCTCCCGCACCGCCGCCGCCTGCCGCACCACCTGGGGATGAGTGCCATCCAGGACATGCAGCAGCAGGTCGGCCTCGGTCACTTCCTCCAACGTGGCGCGGAACGCGGCCACCAACTGCGTCGGCAGTTTCTGGATGAAGCCGACGGTGTCGGTGAACAACACCTCGCTCCCGCCGGGCAACGTCACCCGGCGCGTGGTCGGGTCGAGGGTAGCGAACAGTTTATCCTCCGCCGTCACCGCCGCCCCCGCCAGGCTGTTGAGCAGCGTGGACTTTCCGGCGTTGGTGTAGCCGACGATGGCGACGACCGGCATCCCCTCCCGCCGCCGACGGGCGCGGTGCCGCTCGCGGTGGGCCCGCACCGCCTCCAACTCCCGCTTGAGTTGGGCAATGCGCCGCCCGATGACCCGCCGGTCGGTCTCCAACTGCGTCTCGCCGGGGCCGCGCAGACCGACACCGCCGGTCGCCCCGCCGGCCCGCCCTCCGGCCTGCCGCGCCAGGTGCGTCCAGGCCCGCGTCAGCCGCGGCAGCCGGTACTCGTACTGGGCCAGTTCCACCTGCAACCGGCCCTCGCGGGTGCGGGCGTGCTGGGCGAAGATGTCGAGAATCAACGCGGTGCGGTCGAGCAACTTGACCTCCTCCCCCAGCGACCGCTCCAACTCCCGCTGGTGACGGGGCGAGAGTTCGTCGTCGAAGACGACCACGTCGGCGGCGGTCGCCGTCACCAGCGCGGACAACTCCTTGACCTTGCCCGGCCCGATGAAGGTGGCCGGATGGGGACGCTCCAGCCGTTGGGTCAGCCGTCCCACGACCACCAGCCCGGCGGTGTAGGCCAATTGGGCCAACTCGGCCAGCGACTCCGCGACGGGCCAGTCGCCGCCGGAACGCCGGACGGCCTGAGGGCCTTTGAACTCGACCCCGACCAGCACGGCCCGTTCCTGGGGCTGCGCGGTGGGCTCCGATAACCTGGCGATAACCGACCTCCTCGAGGACAACCGCGATGGGTTGCCACAAGGACAACCGCGAGGGTTGTCCCTACGATGCACGGCGACCGGTCAGCGGTAATACGGCGCGTCCCAGGTCTCCAACTGCGCCGTCGTCGCGCTCGCCAGCCGCCAGCCGTCGGCGGTGTGGACCACCGTCCACTCCACGTCCCACAACGTGGCGACGACGCGCCCGTCCACGTTGTCGTAGGCCAGCACCTGCGCCCCGACGGTGGCGACGTTCCCATCGTTGGCCCGCTCGCTCACTACCCCGGTCTCCGCGCCGACGGTGGCGGCGTATCCGGCGGCCCATTCGGCGTAGGGCTGGGAGGCGCGGACGGAAGGGCTCAACAGGTTGTACGCGCCGGCGATGTCCCGGTCGTCAATCGCCAGGTAGAACGCGATGACCGCGTGCTCCGGCGTGTCAGTGGGATAGGCGTGGGGACGGTCCCGGTAGAACCAGGTGTACCGCTCCCGCGTCCAGCCGTAATTGTGCCCGTCCCAGGTGTAAATGGCCTCCCACGCCAGGCCGCTGCCGGCGGTGTAACGGACGAAAACCTCGTCAATCAAGTCGCCGTCGGTGTCCGCTATGTAGACCCCGGCGTTGCCCTGGAACGCGCCCAAGAGCGCGTAGGCCGTCCCGTCCCAGGCGAAGATGTGCAGCAGGCCGATGCTGCTCTCGGCGTGCCCCCAGATGAGCACCTCGACCCGGCCGTCGAGGTTGACGTCCCGCACCTCCATCTCGCAGGTGGCGTACTCGCCCAGGCCGTAGTCCGGCTTGCCCGGCTCCGGGGGCAGCGGGCGCAGGTCGTACAACTCCGCGCCGTCGAGGACGAAGCCGGTCAGTTGCGGCGGCTCGCCCGGCCGGAGGTAGAGCCCGGCCCATTCCGGTGCGCCGTCGCCGTCGGTGTCCTCCCACCGCAGGCAGAGCGGGGTGACGTTCCGCGCTGCCAGGGCCGCCTCCCCCTCGGCGGTCAGGGCGGCGAGGATGGCGGGCTCGATGGTGGGCGCGGGCGTCGGCGTGGGCGTGGCGGTCGGGGTAGCGGTCAGCGGGGCGGTCGCCGTCGCCGTCGGCGGAGCCGTCATCGTCGCCGTCGGCGCGGGGGTGACGGTCGGACAGACCGCCGGCCCCGGACGGCAGCCGGTCGCCAGCAGGAACAGCAGGCCCAACGCCAGGCCCGGCCAGATGCGCCACTTCCCCATCACGGCAACCCGGTGACGCTCATTTCGCGGGGATGCTCCACCGTGAACTCGAACTGCACCGTCCGCTCCTCGCCCGGCGCCAGCGTGAGTACCCATTCCAGCAGGTTGAGGTCGGATTGCTCGGTGGGACGCGGCTCGGCGGCCTCCAGGCGCACTTTGATGTCCTCGTGACGGGAGACCGGAATCTGATCCTGCACAGTGACTTGGGCCGTGTCCGGCAGGCTGCTCGTCAGGGTGATCTCGTACCCGTACCGCAGCCGCCGCCGGTCGCGCAACAGTTTCTTGTCCACCTCCCGCCGGGTCAGTTCCCGCTCGACTTTCAGACGGTCGTCGGCGCCCAGGAAGAGTTCCAACTCCCCGCCGGGGGCGGTCAGTTCCAGCCGACTGGCGCCGACGAACTCATCCCCGGCGAAGATGTTGGCCGCGCCGGGCAACAGGGTGTAGGGGCTCTCGTTGGCGACCTTCGCCCGCCGGTAGGCGGCCGGGACCAGTTTGGGCACCGTCACGTAGTCCATCTGCGGCGCGAGGCGGAAGCGGGCCACCGTCACTTTGTGGGCCGCGCCGTCGGCGGGGATGGTGGTGGGAGCGGGGACGGCGTAGGTGACGGCGGTTCCGCTGCTCTCCACCGTCGCCTGCACCTCCTCCACCTCCATCGGCGGAGCCGGGGCGGCGGCCATCATCATCTCTCCGGCGAGACGGGGAGCCGCCCTCTTCCGCGGCGCGGGCGCGGCGGCATACGCCACGGGCGGCCCCACGTACCAGGGGTCGAGTTCCGGCAGCGTCTCCGCCAGGGACGGGCGGGCGGTGGAGAGGGTCAGGGCGACATCCTCCCAATCCTCGCCGGTGCGCTGCGTCACCTGGGCCAGGTAGCCGACCTCCAGCGCAGGCTGCTCCTCCTCCACCAGCCGCAGGTCGTAGAGCGGCTCCCAGCCGGCCCCGGCGACGACGGCGGTCAGTTCGACGGTCAGATGCCCGGCCTGGAGCACCTCCACCTCGACGGCGGCGACGTACCGCACCCGCTTCTGCGTGTCGTGCAGTTCGTCCAACTCGCGCTGCGCCCGTTCCTGCTCCCGCTTCAGGTCGCGGACGAGGCCTTTGATGGCGACCTCGTCGGAACAGATCTTGTCCACCCGCTCCCGATAGCCGTCGAGGAGCGTCACCAGGTCGGCGACGGCCGTCTTGCCGAAGGCCAATCCCCTGGCGAAAAACTCGCTCTCGGAAAGCAGCCCGTCCAGCGCGGCCTGCTCCTGCTCGATGGCAGCGGACAGCCGGGCCAGATACCCCAGCCGGTCCTCGATGTCCTCGAGTTGGCGTTCGAGTTCCTGTCTCCGGTCGGCGGGGGAGACGGTGAGGTGTTCGCGGAGCACGTCCACGCCCAGCAGCCGGGCGCGGGCGGTGCCCCGTGCGGCGGCCCGCACCGAATCGGGCTCGATGGTGTTGGGGAGGTCGGCGATCACCAGGCGATGGAGGCCGGGCTCCAACTCGGTGCCACCGATGCGCGTCACTCGCGCCCGGTCGGGGTACACGGTGACGGCAATAATGCTGGTCTGCAACTCGGTCATCTCACGCTCCTTTCCGCCTCACGGCTCCTGCTCTAGCCACACTTCCAAGACGCGGCCTACCCGCTCCAGGCTCTCCGCGCTGACCTTGTCGGGAGTGTCCTGGGTGGTGTGCCAGTAAGGGTAGTCGAAGTCAATCAAATCCACCGCCGGGATGCCCCGCTGGGCGAAGGGGATGTGGTCATCGTACATCGCCCAGCGGTACTCGGAGATGAAGGTGTCGCTGTACCCCAGGGTGGCGGCGATCTGCCAGAGTTCCTGCTGAATGTCCGGGTCGGAGTTGCGCTCCAGGTAGATCTGCTGGTCGGCGTCGCCGATCATATCCACCACGACGACCGCCTGGGGGGTGACGGTTAGGTTGGCGGCCATGTGGGACGAGCCGACGCACCACTCCCAGCCGTCCAACTGCCCGTCGTCCTCGGCGTCGAAGAAGGCCAGCCAGACTTGGTGCTGCAAGCGGGGCGCGTCCAGCGTGCGGGCCAATTCCAGCAGCACGGCGACGCCGGACGCGCCGTCGTTGGCCCCCATCACCGGGACGGAGGGGTCCTCTTGGTCTGCGCTGCGGCGGGTGTCGTAGTGCGCACCGAGGATGACGATGGGGCCCGTGCCCCGTTTGCCGATGATGTTCCGCACCGGCGTGTCCTGGTAGGAGAACTCCTGGGTCTCCACCTCCCAGCCCTGCTCTTCCAGGTTGGAGATGATGTAATCGCCGGTAGCGCGGCAGTTCTCGCTGCCGGTGGGACGGAAGCCGATGTCGCACTGGGCGACGACGTGGCCGTAAGCGGTCTTTCCGTCGAACACGAGCGGCTCCTCCGCGCGGCTACAGGCGGCCAGCGCCAGCAGGAGCAGTATCCCCAACCACCACCAACGGCGACCGGTCATCGTTCCTCCTCCGATTCCGTGTTCAGAAGCGCGTCCAGGGCCGCCAGGGCCCGCGCGACGTAGGCCCGGTACCGCTTCCGTTTGTTGCGCACCGGCGGCTTCAGCGGCGGCAGCAGGCCGAAATTGGCCTTCATCGGCTGGAACGCGCTCGGTTCGGCGCGGCTGACGTAGTGACATAACGCGCCCAACATCGTCTCGCGGGGGAGCGTCAGCGGCTCCTGTCCCAGGATACGCCGGGCCGCGTTGACTCCGGCGACCCAGCCGCTCCCGATGCTGCCGACGTACCCTTCCACACCGGTGATCTGCCCGGCGAAAAAGAGCCCCTTCCGGCGGCGGAACTCCATCGTCGGTTCCAACAGCACGGGCGCGTTGATGAACGTGTTGCGGTGCATTTGCCCGTAGCGGACGAACTCCGCCCACTCCAGGCCGGGGATGAGCCGGAAGACCCGCTCCTGCTCCCCGTACCGGAGGTTAGTCTGGAAGCCGACCAGGTTGTAGAGCGTGCCCGCCAGGTTGTCCTGCCGCAACTGGACGACGGCATAGGGCCGCCGTCCGGTGCGGGGGTCGGTCAGCCCGACCGGACGGAGCGGCCCGAAGGCCAGGGTGTCGTGGCCGCGCTCCGCCATCACCTCCACCGCCAGGCAGCCCTCGAAGAAGCGGGGGTCCTCCCGCTCGAACTGCCGGAGGGGAATGCGCTCCGCCGTCACCAACGCCTCCACGAAGCGGTCGTACTCCTCCTTCGTCATCGGGCAGTTGATGTAGTCGGCCTCCCCCTTCCCGTACCGCGAGGCGCGGAAGGCGACGCGCATGTCAATGGACTCGGCGGTGACGATGGGGGCCAGGGCGTCGTAGAAGTAGAGGTGCTCCTGTC
>JALWUZ010000135.1 GCA_027079895.1 Anaerolineae bacterium | reverse complement strand
ATGCTCATCGTCGCCCTGATGGCCGGCTACGACCCCGACGCCCAGGCCATTTTCGACGGCCTGTGGCGGTTCGCCCGCGCCCATCCCAGCAACGTTGACGACCGCCTGATGGCCTGGGAAGTCCCCGAACCCGCCGGCGGCACCGACAGCGCGTTCGACGGGGACGCTGATATGGCCTACGCCCTCCTCCTGGCCGATGCCCAGTGGGGCAGCGACGGCGAGATTGACTACCGCGCCGCCGCCCAGACCCTCATCACCGCCATCACGGAGTCCACCATCGGGCCGCACAGCCGCCTCCCCCTCCTGGGCGACTGGGTGGAGGAGTACGACGACGACCAATACACCGAGTACACCGTCCGCACCTCCGACTTCATGCCGGCCCACTTCCGCGCCTACGGACGGTTCACCGGCGACGCCACCTGGCAGGCGGTGGTGAGCGCGACTCAGGCCGCCGTCACCCACATCCAGACGACCTACAGTCCGCAGACGGGCCTCCTCCCCGACTTCCTCGTCCCCGTTTCGGAGACGGATCACACCCTCCGACCGGCCTACTCCGGTTTTCTCGAAGGCCCGCACGACGGCGATTACGACTACAACGCCGGCCGCGACCCCTGGCGCATCGGCAGCGACGCGCTCCTCAACGGCGACGCCACCTCCTGGGCCCAGGCGCGGAAAATGGCGGACTGGATCGTCACCGCCACCGGCGGCGACCCGCAGGCCATCCGGGCCGGCTACACCCTCGACGGCACCCCCATCGGCGACTACTTCACCACCTTCTTCGCCGCCCCGTTCGGCGTCGCCCTGATGACCACCGACCACCAGGAGTACCTCAACGCCCTCTACAACGCCGTCTACGGGCGGCACGAGGACTACTACGAGGACTCGGTGACGCTCCTCTCCCTCCTGGTGATGACCGGCAACTACTGGGACCCCACCGCCCCCTCCGGCGAGCCGCTCACCCTGGACTTTCCACGCCTGGGGATGTGGTGGCCCGACCCCTGGACGCAGCCCATCACCGACATCGCCCGCTACGATTTCGTCAACCTGGGCGACTGGGAGGAGGAGTTCATCACCCCCCTCAAGCAGATCAACCCCGACATCCTGCTGTTCAACTCCACCAACGCCTGCGAACTGAGTTACAACCCCGACCCCGACGCCGAGCCGTGGGAGAACGTCGCCGTGCGGCGCGTCCCGCCGGAGTGGTTTCTGACCCAGGTCGGCACGACGTTGACCCAGGACGTGGACGCCGTCACCACCACCTTCCACGTCGCCGCCGTCACCGCCACCGACGGCGCGGAGGTGTACGACCTGTTCGTCGTCAGCGATACGGTGCTCATCGAGGGGGAGATCGCCTTCGTCGAGGAGGTTGACCCCGCCGCCCGCACCCTCACCGTCCGCCGGGGATACGTCCGCCCCGCCGCCGCCCACGCCGCTGGGAGCCGGGTCGCCGCCCTCATCTCCTTCTGGCCGCGCACCTGGATGATGGACTTGAGCACGTTCTGCCCCACCGGTACCATCAGCGCGACCGTCGGGCCGGAGACCTGGGCCGACTACAACGCCCGCGTCGCCATCGGCCTCCTCTCCAACCCCGGCTGGGACGGGCTGCTCATTGACCGTTCCGACCCCAACGAAAGTTGGCTGCTCGGCAATTCCACCGCCCGCACCATTGACCCCGACCGCTCCAACACCCTCATCACCGACTACACCACCTTCGACGCCGCCTGGAACGCCGGCCTGCGCCACTACGAGGAGACCATCCGCGCCGCCATCGGGGACAAAATCATCATCGTCAACCTGGGGATGCCCAACTACGACCTGCTCAACGGCAACAACTTCGAGGGCTTCCCGATGGACGACGGCGGCTCCTACGGCCTCCCCTGGCATGCCACCGTCTTCGGCCCCTTCCCTGACGGGGGGAGTTACTTCGACTGGATGGCCCAGGCCCGGCAGCCCAACCTGACGATGATCGAGACCTACGAGGACGACGGCGGCCCGTCGCCCACCGACGCCGGTGAGTACGACAACCCCTGCGACGACCCCGACTTCGTCCCCAACTACCGCAAAATGCGCTTTGGGCTGACGACCGCCCTGCTGAACGACGGCTTCTTCAGTTACGAGATCAACACCAACGGCCACGGCGCCCTCTGCCTCCTCTGGTTCGACGAGTACGACAACGCCGGCGCCGGACGGGGCTACCTGGGGCAGCCGCTCGGCCCGGCCTACCGCGTCGGCGACGACGGCCTGGGGGACAACCTGCTCTCCGGCGGCGATTTCGAGAGCGCAGCCGATCTCTCCCGCTGGGAACTGTGGCCCGACACGGAGAACGGCTACTCGGCCACTGTCGCGCTGGACACTTCCACCGCCGCCTCCGGGAGCGGGTCGGCGCGGGTGGACATCTCCCAGGCCCAGGGCACCAACTGGCGGATTTCCTTCGCCTTCGACCCGGTGGCCATCGTCTCCGGCACTGAATACACCCTCTCCTTCTGGGCCAAAGCGGACCGCGCCCGCGCGGTCGGGGCCTGGGTACAGCAGAATCGGGAGCCCTGGACCGGCTACCTCGACTTCGAGCAATTCCCCCTGACCACCGCCTGGCAGCAGTACGAGATGTCGCTGGCGGCGACCGGCAGCGACGCGGAGGCTGCCTTCATCTTCGGCCTGGGGGAAGTCACCGGCACCGTCTGGCTGGACGACGTGCGTCTGCGGGCCGGCAACCCGGACGTGTGGCGGCGGGACTACGAGGGAGGGGTCGTGCTGGTCAACGGGACGGCGGTCACGCGGACGGTGGCCCTGACGGAGCCGCACGGCAGCGCACGCCTGCTCCTGCGCAAGATCGCCGGCACCCAGGATACGGCGGTGAACGACGGGCGCATAGTGAGCGCGGTCACGCTCCCCCCGCACGACGGGCTCATCCTCCTGCGCATAGCGCTGACGGCGCGGCTCTATCTGCCGCAGGTGATGAGGCAGTGAAGGCGGCGGATTTCCGATTTGACAAAACGGCGACTTCCCCTATAATCCCCCCCATCACGACCACATTCACAGGCGATGATGGAGACGAGTAGGCGCGGGGTACCGGCCCAGAGAGCCCGGAACAGGTGAGAGCCGGGCGCGGGAAGCGCGTCGAAAATCCCTCCGGAGCCGCTGGCCGAAAGGCGCCCGCCGAGTAGACCCAGCCGGGCTCGTCCCCCGTTACCAGGACGCGGCGATCGTGTGTCGCCGGCCGAGCGGCCCCGCCTATGGTGGGGCAAGAGGGGTGGTACCGCGGGAGCAACACTCCCGTCCCTTCGGGGACGGGAGTTTTTCGTTCTGGCGGACGCAGCGGTCATCAGACATCATCATCAGGAGGTGCAACTATGTCGTTCCAAGATGTACCATCGAAAGTAGATTTCATCGCTCAAGAGCACGCCATACTCAAATTCTGGGCCGAAAACGATGCCTTCCACAAACTGAAGGCCATGCGCGAGGGCGGGCCGCGCTGGTCGTTCATTGACGGGCCGATTACGGCGAACAACCCCATGGGCGTCCACCACGGCTGGGGCCGCACCTACAAAGACCTCTACCAGCGGTACAAAGCGATGCGCGGATTTATGCAACGCTGGCAAAACGGGTTCGATTGCCAGGGACTGTGGGTAGAGGTCGAGGTCGAGAAGGAACTGGGCTTCCAATCGAAGCGCGACATCGAGGAGTACGGCGTCGCCGACTTCGTGCGCCGCTGCAAGGAGCGCGTCCTGCGCTACGCCGCCGTCCAGACCGAGCAGTCCATCCGCCTGGGATACTGGATGGACTGGAACGACCCCGACTTCCTCCGCGACCTGGCCCGGCGCATGCTGGAAGACCCGGAAGAGGTCATCACCGTCGAGGGGCCGGAGGGCCCGGTGACGGACAAGGTGGAGCAGATCGTCGCCCGCCTGGGACTGCCGGAACTGGGGGGCTCGTACTTCACCTTCTCCACCGAGAACAACTATATGATCTGGACGTTCCTCAAGAAGTGCCACGAGAAAGGCTGGCTCTACAAAGGCCGCGACGTGATGCCCTGGTGTCCGCGCTGCGCCACCGGCATCAGCCAGCACGAGATCGTCACCGAGGGGTACCAGGAGATGACCCACCCCAGCGTCACACTCCGCTTCCCCCTGCGGGAGCGTCCGGGAGAGAGCCTCCTCGTCTGGACGACCACCCCCTGGACGCTTTCGAGCAACGTCGCAGCGGCGGTGGGGCCGGAGTTGACCTACGCCAAAGTGCGGCAGGGCGATGAGGTGTTCTATCTCTCCAAAGGCACCCTTTCCATCCTCGAAGGCGACTACGAGGTGCTGGACGAGATGCCCGGCACGGCGTTGGAGGGCTGGACCTACGACGGCCCCTTCGACGAGTTGGCGGCGCAGCAGAAGGCCGGCGGCCCTCAGGCCCATCGGGTCATCCTCTGGGACGAGGTCGGCGAGGCGGAAGGGACCGGCATCGTCCACATCGCCCCCGGCTGCGGCGCGGAGGACTTCCAGTTGAGCAAGGAGGAAGGTCTCCCGGCCATCGCACCGCTGGACGAGGAGGGATACTTCCTCGACGGATTCGGCTTTCTCAGCGGAGTCCACGTCTCCGAGAGCGCGGAACGGGTCTTCGACGCCCTGCGCGAGAAGGGGCTGCTCTACAAAGTCGCCGACTACACCCACCGCTATCCGGTCTGCTGGCGGTGCGGCACCGAGTTGGTCTTCCGCCTGGTGGATGAGTGGTTCATCTCGATGGACGAACTGCGCTACGATATGATGGAAGTCACCAAGCAGATCCGTTGGATACCCTCCTTCGGGCTCGACCGGGAGTTGGACTGGCTGCGCAACATGCACGACTGGATGATCAGCAAGAAGCGGTACTGGGGGCTCGCGCTGCCGATTTGGGAATGCGACGAGTGCGGCCACTTCGAGGTCATCGGCGACGAGGTGGAACTGCGCGAGCGGGCAGTCGCCGGTTGGGAGGAGTTCGAGGGGCACACCCCGCACCGTCCCTGGATTGACTCCGTCCGCATCACATGCCCGCAGTGCGGCGCGGAGATGAGCCGCATACCGGACGTGGGCAACCCCTGGCTCGACGCCGGAATCGTCAGTTTCAGCACCCTCCGCTACCGCACCGACCGGGATTACTGGCGCAAGTGGTATCCCGCCGACTGGATCAGCGAGTCTTTCCCCGGCCAGTTCCGCAACTGGTTCTACAGCCTGCTGGCGATGGCGACGGTGTTGGAGAACTCGCCGCCGTTCAAGACCTGCTTCAGTTACGCGCTGCTCTACGCCGAGGACGGGCGGCAGATGCACAAGTCCTGGGGGAACGCCATCGAGTTCAACGAGGCCGCCGATCGGATGGGGGTGGACGTGATGCGCTGGCTCTACTGCCGCCAGAAGCCGGAGAACAACCTGATCTTCGGGTTCAGCAAGGCGGACGAGGTGCGCCGCCAGTTCCTCATCCCCCTGTGGAACGTCTACTCCTTCTTCGTCACCTACGCCAACATTGACGGCTGGACGCCCGGCGCGGAAAAATCCCCCTCCGACAACCTGCTCGACCGCTGGGTGCTGGCCCGTCTGCACCAGGTACTCGCCCAGGTGACGGAGCGGCTGGACGATTACGACGCCTACGGGGCGACGTTGAGCGTGGAGCGGTTCCTCGACGACCTGACCAACTGGTACGTGCGCCGCAGCCGCCGCCGCTTCTGGAAGAGCGAGCAGGACGCCGACAAGGAGTCTGCCTACGCCACGCTCTACGAGGTGCTGACGACGCTGGCCCGCATGCTGGCTCCGCTGGTGCCTTTCGTCACCGAGGCGATGTACCAGAACCTGGTGCGCTCCGTGGACGAGGAGGCCCCGTTGAGCGTTCATCACACCCTCTGGCCGCAGCCGGACGAGGCGGCCGTGGACGATGACCTGCTGGCGCGGATGGCGTTGGCGCGGCAGGTGGTCGCCCTGGGACACTCGGCCCGCAACAGCCAGAACGTCAAGTTGCGGCAGCCGCTGGCCCGCGCCCTGGTGCATCTGGAGCCGGGCAGCGAGACGCTGGACGCGGAACTGCTCGCTCTGGTGCAGGACGAGTTGAACGTCAAGGAGGTGCTCTTCGTCGAGGAGGCCGGCGACCTGGTCTCCTACCGCCTGCTGCCGGACAACAAGGTGCTCGGCCCGCGCTTCGGCAAGCGGTTCCCCGCGCTGCGCCAGGCGTTGGCGGCACTCGACCCGGCCCAGGCCGCGCGACGAGTCCGCGCCGGTCTGCCGCTGACGGTGGAGGTCGCCGGGGAGGAGGTGGAACTGGCCCCCGACGAGGTGCTGGTGCAGGAGAACCCCCGCGCGGGGCTGGCGGTCGCCGCCGAGAAGGGCGTCACCGTCGCCGTGGACGTGGTCATCACGCCGGAATTGAAGGCGGAGGGGCGGGCGCGGGAGGTGGTGCGCCGGATTCAGAACCTCCGCAAAGAGGCCGGCTTCGACCTCGCCGACCGCATCGTCACTGTGTACCAGGCGGAGGGGGAGTTGGCCGCCGCCATTGAGGACTGGCACGATTTCATCGCCGCCGAGACCCTGAGCGTCGAACTGCGCCCCGGCGAGCCGCCGGAGGGCGCCTTCACCGCTGCGGTGAAGAAGGTGGACGGCATGCCGCTCACCCTGAGCATCGCCCGCCAATCGTAGGCCGTCCATCGCCCGACGACGCGCGGTAGGGGCAACCCTCGCGGTTGCCCCGACGGCCCAACGACGCGCGGTAGGGGCAACCCTCGCGGTTGCCCTCATCGCGGTTGCCCCGACGATGGCGCGGGGCCGGTGCGAAACCAGTGCCGGGGCAAGGCCGGGGCCGGGGCAAGCCCGGCCCCTACGCCCAACGACGCGCGGTAATGGCAACCCTCGCGGTTGCCCCGACGATGTGCAGGGCCGGTGCGAGACCAGCCCCTACACCCAACGACGCGCGGTAGGGGCAACACTCGCGGTTGCCCCCATCGCGGTTGCCCCGACGATGGCGCGGGGCCGGTGCGAAACCAGTGCCGGGGCAAGACCGGGGCCGGGGCAAGCCCGGCCCCTACACCCAACGGTGCGCGGTAGGGGCAACCCCCGCGGTTGCCCCCAGCGCGGTTGCCCTCTCTCAGCCATCCGACTCTGCTCCCCCCCTCTGCGGCCCTTCGCTGCTGGACAAAAGCGGGATGATGGGTACAATAGCCCTGACGCCGACGGGCGACGGCCCGCCGGTGACTTCCGCGACGGAGAATGACCCGATGACACTGACCATCATCGGCGGCGGACTGGCCGGCAGTGAGGCCGCCTGGCAGGCCGCCGAGCGCGGCGTGGACGTGCTGCTCTACGAAATGCGCCCGCACAAGATGACCCCGGCCCACGTCAGCGACCGCCTGGGGGAACTGGTCTGCTCCAACAGCCTGGGCTCCGACCTCCCCGACCGGGCGGCGGGGCTGCTGAAAGCGGAACTGCGGCGGCTCGGCTCGCTGGTGCTGGCCTGCGCCGACCAGACCCGCGTCCCGGCCGGCGGAGCGCTGGCCGTGGACCGGGAACTCTTCGCCGCCGCCGTCACCGCGCACATCGAATCCCACCCCCGCATCCAGGTGGTGCGCCGGGAAGTGACCGCCATCCCCGACGGGCCGCTCGTCATCGCCACCGGCCCCCTCACCTCAGACGCGCTGGCCGCCGCCATCGCCGCCCTGACCGGGCAGGAGCACCTCTACTTCTACGACGCCCTGGCCCCCATCGTCACCGCCGAGTCCATTGACATGCGCGTCGCCTTCCGCGCCTCGCGGTACGGGAAAGGGGAGGCCGACTACATCAAC
>JALWUZ010000134.1 GCA_027079895.1 Anaerolineae bacterium | reverse complement strand
GCCTACAACACCGCCAGCACCATCACCAATTGCCTGATTTACAGCAACACCGCCCAGGGCGGTAGCGCAGTCTACCTAAACTACGGCTCGGACAAACTATACGGCTCCGAAATCTGGGGCAATACAGGAAGTGGACCGGCTGTAGAGGTTTATGGGGGCAGCGGGGCGACTCTGCAACACAATACCATCCGCGACAACACCGGCGGCAACTCGTACTGGGGCGGCGGAGTCGGCATTTATGATGCGAGTAACGTGACCGTGCAAGACAACACCATCACCGGCAATACCACCCCGTTCTACGGCGGCGGTATGGGTGTGTCATGGAGCAGTGTGACGCTGAGTCGGAACAGGATTGTCAGCAACACGGCGGTAGCGAATGGCGGTGGGGTATGTGCCGATCAGTCAGACGTTATCCTGAACAGTAACGTCATCACCGGCAACAGCGCGTATCAAGGCGGCGGGTTGTTGTTCGGTGAGGGCACCTCCACGCTGGTCAACAACGTGGTGGCCGATAACCGGGCGACCGATACCGGGGCCGGCATCTACGTCCGCCGCGCGACACTCCATCTGGCGCATACCACCATCGCCCGCAACAGCGGCGGCGACGGGAGCGGGATGTACGTTACCGATGAAGTCGGCCAGTACAGTAGCGTGGTGCTGACCAACACTATCCTCTTCAGCCACACGGTGGGCGTCGCCGTGACGGCGGGCAACACGGCCACGCTCGACGCTACTCTGTGGCAGGCGAACGGCACCGACCGGAGCGGCGCGGGAGTCATCAGTCACAGCCACGACTACACCGGCGACCCGGCTTTCGCCGCCGACGGCTACCACCTGACCTCCAACTCACAGGCCCTCGACCGGGGGGTGAACGCCGGCGTGACGAGCGACATTGACGGCGAGAGTCGCCCCCAGGGAGCGGGTTATGACCTCGGCGCGGACGAGTTTCCCGCCGCGCCGTCCAGCGCGGTCTGGGAGAAACGTATCCGCGTCGGCGACGGCTCCTGGCAGAACTGGGACGCCGGGCCGTTCACCATCGCGCCCGGTGAGAGCGTTACCGTCGTCGAGCGGGTGTGGGTGACGGCGACGGCCAGCGTCTCCTTCACGCTGGGTGAGGCGTGGACTCCCTCGCTGGACTGGGTGAGTGACCAGGCGAGTACCGGCACGGTTGCGCAGGCCGGGCGCACGGCCATCTGGCGCGTGCCCACCGGCGCGGCCAACGCCTGGCACATACTGACCCAGACCCTGACGGCGGTCGCCGTGGCCGACTACGCCGACACGCTGACCGAGACGCTGACGGTGGCGGGGGCGGGTTCGCAACTGCCGGAGCGGGTGGTGCATTTCCAGCACTCGCGCCCGGAGCCACGTTGGGAGAAGACGGTGCAGGTCAACAGCGGTGCGCCGCAGCCGTGGGACGTCGGGCCGTTCATGGCCGCCGACGGGGACACGGTGACGATCGTGGACCGGGTGTGGGTGACGCACACCGTCGCCGTGACGTTCGCGCTGGGGCAGACGTGGGACAGTGGGCTGGTGTTTCAGGGACAAAGCCACGACGCGGGCGCGGTCGTCACCGGCACGCGGACGCTGACCTGGAACGTCGGCAACGTCGCCGCCAATCAATGGCATATCCTGACTACCACGCTGCGCGTCAGCGGCACCGGCTGGCTGCGCGAAGCCGTCACCGAGACTTTGAACGTGACCGGTGCGGCGACGCAGCCCGGCCAGCGGCGGTTCGAACTGCTGAACCAGAGCGGCGTGACCGGTTGCCACGTGCGCGTCAACGACTCGACCACCGAGTACCACACCGTCCAGGACGGCATAGACGCCGCCCAGGCGGGGGACGTGGTCAAGGTGGCCGGCACCTGCACCGTCGTTAGTCAGCGGGGCGGTTCGTCGCAGATCGGGTACATCACCAAGAGCATCACTCTGCGGGGGGGCTACACGACGACGAACTGGACGACGCCCGACCCGGCCGCCCATCCGACGACGCTGGACGCGCAGGGACAGGGACGGGTGATCTACATCTACGGCGACGGCAGCGGCGGCATCACGCCCACTATCGAGGGTCTGCGGCTCACCGGTGGGAAGGTCGAGGAGGTGGGCGGCAGTGGCGGCGGGGTCTACGTCTCCTGGGCGGAGGGCGTCATCAGTGACTGCGTGATCTTCAGCAACACGGTCTCCTACTACGGCGGCGGGGTCTACATCCGTGGCGGCGCTATCCAACTTGTCGGCAACACCATCGCCAGCAACACGGTGACGGCTCCCGGCGGCGGGGCGGGGG
>JALWUZ010000133.1 GCA_027079895.1 Anaerolineae bacterium | reverse complement strand
GTGCAAGGAGCACGGTATCCTGATCTACGCCGTGCGGATGGAGGCGCGGGGTCGGGCGACGGATGCGGACAATCTGGAGGCGTTGGCGACGCAGACCGGCGGGCTCTACATCACCCACAACGAGGAGACCCACGAGCGGGTGTTGGGCCTCTTCGACGATTTCATCACCCAGCGGCAGACTTACCGGGTCGCCTATCCGGTGTACAAGGAACGGGGCAACTACAGCGTCGGCGTGCAGGTGCTGGATACCCCCATCGGCGACAGCAAGGAGGTGAAGGTCGAGGGGTATTCGGCCTTGCAGGTGCCGGAACTCACGTTGACCACGCCGGCGGAGGGGGCGCGGTACACGGTGCCGTACTCCCAGACCCTCAAGGGGTTCGTGGAGGTGGACATCAATCTGAGCGTGCAGATCGAAACCCCCGACGGCGTGCCCCGTGACCCGGAGAAGGTGGAATACTACGCCAACGGGACGCTCATCGGCAGCAGCACGACGGGGCCGGATTTCCCGTTCACCTGGCGGGTAAGCGACTGGACGACGCCGACGGAGCAGGCGCAATCGGAGGGGTTCACGCTCATCGCCTCGGCGGAGGACCCGTACTTGCACCGCGAGATGAACAGCGACCCGGTCACCATCCGCGTGACCTGGGAGGCGAAGGAGGTGCCGGTCGTCGAGGGAGCGGTCGAGGAGGCCCGCCAAAACTGGTGGGTGATTCTGGCCCTGGTGTTTATGGTGCTGATGCTCCTCGTCCTGTTCTTCCTGCTCCTCCGCACGCGGGGGGAGATGGCGCGGAGGGTCGTCACCAGCACTACCGGCGTGCTCAAGAGCGTCACCCGGCGGCTGGGCCCGATGCCCCAGCAGGCACCGGGGAAACTGGTCATCGTTCAGGGGGCGAACGTCGGGCGGGAGTTCCGCCTGGCGGCCCAGGTGGTCAAGGTGGGGCGTGACCCGCAGTTCTGCGACTTCGCGCTGTACGATGAGTACGTCTCCAACCCGCACTTCTCCGTCCACCAGGAGCAGGGCCTGTTCTACATCGTGGACGAGGGGAGCACGAACGGGACTAAGGTCAACAGTGTGCCGCTGACGCCTCACCAGCGGATACCGTTGGAGCCGGACGCGATTATCGAGGTGGGGCAGACCCGTTTGCAGTTCAAGCGCATCGGGGGGACGACGCGGGTACTGGGAGGGTAGCGCGGCGCAGGGCACGCGCGGGCGGTACGGCGTATGGAAGATGATTTTATGCACATCAAGCCCGGCGCGGTCATCGGGCCGTACCGGGTGCGGCGGCGGTTCGAGGGCCGGAGCGGGATGGCGCGGATTTTCGAGGTCGAGGTGCGCCGGAAGTACCGCCAGTCGGACCGCAGCCTGCCGCGCCGCTTGGCCCTCAAGGTCGCCAGGGAGGAGTTCCAGAGCGCACTGGTGGCTGAGGCGGATTTTCTCAGCCGCTTCGACCACCCCAACGTAGTGCGCATCTACCCGCTCCCCCTGCCGGGACGCCCGCGTTACTCCGCCCGCGCCCGTTTCCCATTTGGCTGGGGCTGGTACTACACGATGGAACTGCTGGACGGCGGCTCGCTGGAGCAGCAGATGACCCGGCCGTCCACCGGCGGGCTGCGCTCTGCGCCGACGAGTCACCGTCGGCTGAGCCTGGTCAAAGCGGTGGGGATTGCCCGCCAGTTGGCCACCGCTTTGCAGCACATCCACGAGCACCACGTCATCAACCTGGATGTCAAGCCGGGCAACGTCCTGTTCCGGCGGCGGCGGTTCAATTTTCTGCGGAGCAGCGTCCCCCAGGCGGTGCTATGCGATTTCGGCATTGCCCGCGACCTGCGCTATCCCCGCGCCGGGCTGTTGGGCGTCGCCACGCCGGAGTACGTCTCGCCGGAGCACGCGCTGGAGTTCGACAGGAGTCAGGGCCACATCCTGGACGCCCGCGCCGACATTTTCTCGCTGGGGGTCGTGCTGTACGAGATGCTCACCGGCACGATGCCTTTTTCCAGCCACGTGATGATCGCCGACCCGGCCTTCATTCCGCCCCGTCCGCGCGAGATACGGGGTTCCATCCCGCCGCTGCTGGACGAGATCACGATGAGGGCTTTGGAGAAAGACCCCGACCGGCGGTTTCAATCGGCGGCGGAGATGCTGGCGGCGTTGGAGCAGGTGCGGACTCCGCCGGACTGGGGCGCGGCGGCGCGGCGTTTCTTCGCGGTGGCGGTAGTCGTCGGGCTGTCCGCCGGGGTGGGGCTGGGGATGAGGGGCGTCGGCAGGCAACAGCCTACGCCCACGC
>JALWUZ010000132.1 GCA_027079895.1 Anaerolineae bacterium | reverse complement strand
CTTCGACGCGGCCCGTCCCCTCTACGAGCAGGAGGAGGATTTCCTGTTGGAACGGGGCCTGACCTATCTCCGCGCGGGCGACGCCGAGGCCGCCTCCGCCGACGCGGAGCGGGTGATCGCGCTGGCTCCTCGTTCGGGATGGGGGTACTATCTGCGCGGCATCGCCGCCGCCCAAGTGGAGGACTACCCCGCCGCCCTGTCCGACCTGGAGCGGGCGGCGACGCTGGCGCAGCAAGCCGGTGACAGGACGCTGGAAGCACTGGCCCGCACCCGCCGCGCGGCCCTCATCCAGATGACGGAGGGGGGCAATCTGGGGCTGGGGGAGTGAGAAAAATTGACAAGATTCCCAATCGCGGGCATAATTCCTCTGTCACGAAAAAGATAAGGAGGTCGCTATGTCCGGTTTCAAGGCCTGGCTCAAGGGCCTGTTTTCCAGAAAGAAGAAGCCCGTCGTGCCGCCGGAGCGCGTGCGCCGGGCCGCCGAAAGCATCATCGAAAGCGAGGGGCTGACCGCCAATCTGGACGACGAGGCCGCCAAAGTGCTGCTGGCCTGGGGAGTCGCCCGCGCCAAGGCGATCGCCAGGGCCACCGCCGGTATGGACGACGATACGGCGGAGGTGGCGATGTACCCCCGAATGCGGGCCCTCCGGCGGCTGCTGCGAGCGGTAAACCGCTGGATTCCCCGGCGGCTCGAAATCGGCGCAGAGGGCAATCGGAGCGCGTTGGAGGAAGTGCTCGAATATGCCGCCGAGGTGTACGGCGAACAATTCACCCCTCCCGACGAAGAGCGGGTGCAGTATTTCCTGTTCAGCGACTTGCCCTCCGACGCCCCGCGTGCCATCCAGGGGCTGCGGCACCTGCTCGAAAATCGGGAGGATAACGAATGAGTAAACGAACTTCACGGCGGCCTCGCTCCGGCCAGGTCAGCCAACAGCAGGCCCGGATGAATCAGTTGATCACCGTCGCCGTGGTCGTCGCCGTCATCGCTATGGCGGGCTGCTACATGCTCACCGGCTTCGACCCCCTGGGGCTGTTCAGCGGCGGAGGAGACGGCGGGCAGCCCACGCCGGTCGCCGTCGGCAGTGGCGGCGACTGGTGGCAGGTCTACTTCACCGACCCGACGAGTGTCAACGACCCCGACAATCCGCGCGGCTCGATCGAGGAGCAGTTGATCGCCCGCATCGAGGACGCCCGGCAGACTATCCACATCGCCTCTTTCGAGTTCAACCTTACCCCAGTGGCGGACGCGCTCATCGCGGCCCAGCGGCGCGGTGTGGAGGTGGAGTGGGTCACGGACGACGAGCACGGAATCGAGGCGGACGAGGAGGAGGGGCACGGACAGTTCGCCATGCTGGAACAGGCCGGCGTTCCGGTGCGGGACGACGGGCGCGAGGGGCTGATGCACAACAAGTTCTGGCTCTTCGACGGCCAGACGGTCTGGACCGGCTCGACCAACATCACCGTCAACGGCATTTTCCACAACAACAATAACGTGATAGTCATCGAGTCGCCCGCCCTGGCGACGATCTACGAGCGGGAGTTCGACGAGATGTGGGCCGGCGAGTTCGGGCCCACCTCCCCCTCGACGGTGGACGAGCAGCAGTTGACGCTCGACGGGACGGCCATCCAGGTGCTCTTCGCCCCCGAAGACGACGTGGCCGACCATCTCATCCCGCTCATCGAGGGGGCGCAGAGCAGCATCCGCTTTATGGCCTTCTCCTTCACCCACGACGGGCTGGGGGAGGCGGTGCTGGCACGGGCGCAGGCCGGCGTGGACGTGGCGGGGATTTTCGAGACGCGGGGCAGCGAGACGGAGTACAGCGAACTGGGCCGTCTGTTCTGCGCCGGGGTTCCGGTGCGGCAGGACGGCAACCCGCGCACTTTCCACCACAAGGTGTTCATCATTGACGGGCAGACGGTCGTCACCGGCTCTTTCAACTTCTCCAACAACGCCAACCGTGACAACGACGAGAACGTGATCGTCATCGCCAACGAGGACATCGCGGCCCGGTATCTGGAGGAGTTCGCCCGCCGTTGGGCCGAGGCGACGGCGCCGGAGGTGGGGTGCGAGTGAGCAGGTGGGCAGGTTTGCAAGTGGCAAGGGGCAGGTGGGCAAGTTTGCAAGTGGCAAGTGGGCAAGTGAGCAGGTTTGCAAGTGGCAGGTGGGCAAGTGGTCAGGTTTGCAAGTGGGCAAGTAGGCAAGTAGGAGTGTGGGGGGATGTTGGTTCTTTCTCGTGAGGATGTGCGGCGTGCGCTGCCGATGGCCGCGGCGATCGAGGCGGTCGCCTCCGCTTTCGCCCAACTTTCCACCGGGCAGGCGGACGCGCCGCTGCGTACCGCGCTCAATGTCGAACGTCACAACGGGATCACGCTGGTGATGCCCGGCTATCTGGCCGCCGACGACCGCATGGCGGTCAAGATCGTCTCCGTCTTCAACGACAATCCGGCCCAGGGACTGCCGCTCATCCACGCCGTCGTCGTGGTGGTGGAGGCGACGACCGGCGTACCGGCGGCCATCCTGGACGGTACTTACCTGACCGCGCTCCGCACCGGGGCCGCCTCCGGCGTGGCGACCAGGTATCTGGCCTGCCCGGAGGCCGCCGTCGTCGCCATCTTCGGCGCGGGGGTCCAGGGGCGTATGCAGTTGGAGGCGGTCTGCGCCGTGCGGCCCATCCGCGCGGCCTGGGTCTACGACCGGACCCCGGAACGGGCCGCCGCCTACGCCGCCGAGATGAGCGAGCGTCTCGCGCTGCCGGTGCGGGTGGCGTCCTCCCCCGCCGAGGCCGCCCGCGCTGCCGATGTCATCTGCACGGCGACCACCTCCTCTACCCCCGTGTTCGCCCCCGACGACGTGCGGGCCGGCGTCCACATCAACGCCATCGGCGGCTACACCCCCCAGATGCAGGAAATCCCCACGGCGGTGGTCGCGCGGGCCAAAGTGGTGATTGACCATCGCACGGCGAGTCTGGCGGAGGCGGGAGACCTGCTCATCCCCCTGCGGGAGGGGGCGATCAGCGCGGCCCACATCCACGCCGAACTGGGGGAGATCGTCGCCGGGCTGAAGCCGGGGCGGGAGTCGGAGGCGGAGGTCACGCTGTTCAAGTCGGTGGGGGTGGCGGTGCAGGACGTGGCCGTCGCCGGGGCGGTGCTGGAGGCCGCCCGCGCCCAGGGGCTGGGAACCGAGGTGACGCTCTGATGCCGACCGGTCGTCTGCGCGGGTACGGACTGGCCCTCACTGCGGCCGCGCTCTGGGCGACGATCGGGCTTTTCTACAAGGGGCTGGAAGGGTACGGGCTCTCGCGGCTGACCATCGTTTTCTACCGCGCCGCCGTCGCCGCCGTGATCCTCTTTCCGGTGCTGACCATCCGCCGCCGGGCCTGGCCCGCGATTGCCCGGCGGGACTGGCCGCTCTTCATCGCCTTCGGCATCTTCGGGGTCGCCGCTTTCTACGTCGTCTACATCTACGCCATCGCGCTGACCGGCGTCGGTGTGGCGGCGGTGCTGATGTACACCGCTCCCGCCTGGGTGACGCTGTTGAGCATCCCGCTCTTCCAAGAGCGTCTCACTCCGCACAAAGTCGTCGCCGTCGTCCTGGCCATCGTCGGTTGCGCTCTGGTGGGACGGGTGTACAATCTCGATGCCGTGCGCTTGAACTACCTGGGAGTGCTCGCCGGACTGGGGGCCGGGCTGACCTACGGGTTCTACACTTTGTTCAGCAAGGCCGCCCAGCGGCGGTACGATGCCTGGGTCACGCTGGCCTACGCCCTGGCGTTGGGGACGGTGTTCATGCTCCCCTTCCAGTCCTTCGCCGACCTGCGGCGGGCGGTCGCGCAGCCGGGCTCGCTCTTCTGGCTGGTGCTGCTGGGGCTGGGCCCGACGCTGGGGGCCGGGCTGGCTTTCAACGGGGCGTTGCGGCTCATCCCGGCCAGCAACGTGAGCATCGTCGCCACGCTGGAGCCGGCCATCGCCACCCTGTTGGGCTGGGCGGTGCTGGGGGAGCGGTTGGAGCCGCTCCAACTGCTGGGCACCGGGTTCATCCTGGCGGCGGTCGTGATGTTGCACCGCGAAGCCGCCCTGTGGCAACCGTAACGTCGCCCCCTGCGGCCCGGCGGGAGGGCGAGCAGTCATTGAAAAACGGTGATAGAAATGGCCGATTGGCAGTACACCCCCTGGGTCATCCCTTTGGTGCTGGCGTCCGCTCTCTCGGTCTGGCTGGCCCGCTACACCTGGGGGAAGCGGCAGACTCCCGGCGCCATCCCGTTCGTGATTCTCTCGCTGGGCGTGGCGTGGTGGACGCTGGCCTACGTGTTCCGCCTGTCCTGCGCGACGGTGCCGGCCAAACTGTTCTGGTCGAAGGTGCGCTACCTGGGCATCGTCGTCGTGCCCACCGCCTGGTTCGCCTTCACGCTCCAGTACACCGGCCGGGGGGACTGGCTGTCCGGCCGGGCCCGCTGGCTGCTCCCCATCGAGCCGCTCCTCGTCAGTCTGGCGGTGTGGACTAACGACTGGCATCGGCTGTACTGGTCGGACTGGGGCATCGTCAACGAGAACGGGCTGCTGCTGTGGACGGCGGAGTACGGCCCGCTGCGCTGGGTCCACGTCCTCTACAGTTACGCCCTGCTCCTGACCGCCCTACATCTGCTGTTGATGACTCTGGCCCGCTCCCCGCGTGCCTACCGGGGACAGGCCGGGGCGTTGGTCGTCAGCGGGCTAGTCCCCCTGATTGGCGACGTGCTCTCCTCCTACGGCCTGTTCCACATCCCCCTCAACCTTTCCCCCTTCTCGTTTTTGATCGCCAACTCGACGGCGGCCTGGAGCATCGCCCACTACCGCCTGTTCGACATCGTGCCGGTGGCCCGGCGGGAGATTATCGAGGGGATGAGCAACGCCGTGCTGGTGTTGGACATCCACAACAACCTGGTGTACATCAACCAGGCCGCGCTGGAGGTGCTGGGCCGCAGCGCGGACGAGGTGCTCGGCAAGCGGGCCTCCGACGTGCTCGCCGCGCGACCGGACCTGGTGTCCCGTTTCCGCACCGTCACCGAGACCCGCGCCGAAATCACCTGGGGGGAGGGGGAGGCGCAACGGCACTACGACGTGCATATCTCCCCCCTGCGCGGCCGCCGCCGACGGCTGTTGGGCCGCCTGGTGGTGCTCTACGACATCACGGAGCGAAAGCGCATCGAGGCCAACCTGCGGGCGCAGACTCGCTTGTCGGAGAACTTGGTGGCGATCACCCGCGCGGCCATCAAGTACACCTCGTTGGAGGCCGCCCTGCGCGGGGTCTTGAGGATGGCCGCCACCATCACCGAGGCGGAACACGGCAGCGTCTTCCTCTTGGACGAGTTCGGCAACGCGATTGACTGCGTTCGGGCACGTGACGATGTCGTGCTGCCCCAGCAGCGGGCTATCGCCAATCAGGTGTTGAGGGATGGGCTGGCCGGCTGGGTCGTGAGTCATCGGCAGGCGGCTTTGGTAGAGGACACCGAACAGGATGAGCGATGGCTGCCGCTGCCGGACGCAGAGTACCCGGCCCGCTCCGCGCTGGCCGTGCCGGTGGTCAGCGGCGGGGTCGTGTTCGGCGTCATCACCCTGATCCACTCCCAGCCGGGGCATTTCACCAAAGACCACGCCTACATGATGCTTTCGGCCTCGGACCAGATCGCCCTGGCCCTGCGGAACGCGCAGATGTACGACGAGCAGCGGCGGCTGGCCGCCCGGCAGACCACGTTGTACGAGGCGTTGCGGACTGTCGGGCAACACTTGGACCAGGACACGGTGGCCCGCGCAGCGGTGGACACCATCGCCCGGCTGACCGATTGGCCGGTGGTCTTCATCCTGCTGCCCGATGAGAGGTATGCCCGTTTGGAGGTCATCGCCGCCTCCACCCCGCTCCCCGAAGCGCAGGGCCGCCGTCTGTCGCTGTCCATCAACCAGGGGATTACCGGGCGGGCGTTCAGGAGCGGCGCGGTGCAGTACGTGCCCGACGTGCGGCAGGACGCCGATTATTACGACAGCGGGCTGGAGATAGAGATCAGCAGCGAACTGGCCATCCCGCTGCGGCGCGGAGACGAGATGCTGGGGGTGCTGGACATCGCCCACGACCGGGTCAACGCTTTCGACGATGAGGACATCCGGCTGGCCCAATCGCTGGCCGAGGCAATCGCCCTGGCGTTGGACAACGCCCGGCTCTACACGGAAACGCGCCGGTACGCCTCCGACCTGAGCGCGTTGTACACCGTCTCCCGCTCCATCAGCCGCTCGCTGATTCTGGAAGAGGTGCTCGCCGAGACGCTGGAATCGGCCCTCAAGGCCCTCGATTTCGACGCCGGCATCATCACCCTGGTGGACGAGGGCAGCGGAAGCCTGTACATCGCCGCCGAGCGCGGCCTCCCTGCCGACCTGACGGAACGGTTCCGGGAGGCCGGGATGGACGACTCCCTGTGCGCCTACGTCTACGACCACGAGGAGGTCGTCACCATCGGCGATTTTGAGGAGGTGGACCAGGCACGGTTCCAGGCTGACCGGTACATCGAGAACGTGAGGGCCCTGGGGATGCGGGCCTATTCGGGCATTCCGCTGATGCACCAGGAACGGCCCATCGGCACGTTGAGCCTGTTCTCCCGCCGCCCGCGCCCCATCTCGCCCCGGAATCAGGCCCTGCAAGTCGCCATCGGGCAGCAGATCGCTACCGCCGTCACCAACGCCCGCCTGTTCCGGGCGGTCGCCGACGAGCGCAGCCGCTTGCACGCTTTGATCGAGTCCAGCCGCGACGGGGTCGTCCTGGTGGGGACCGACCGGCGCGTGCTGGTCATCAACGCCCAGGCGTTGACCTTCCTCCGCCTCTCCGGGCAGCCGGAGGACTGGATGGGCCGCTCGGTGGTGGAGGTGCTGACGCTCCTGAAACTCACCACTCCGGGGGTAGCGGAGGTCATCGAGAAAGAGATGGAGCGCGTGCTGACCGGCGACGACTCCGCCGGCGAGGGGGAGTACGAGATCCCGCCGCGCACGATCCACTGGCTGAACCTGCCGGTGCGGGCGGAGGAGACGGTGTTGGGGCGGCTGATGGTGCTGCACGATGTCACCGAGGAGCGTTCCCTGGAACGGCTGCGGAACGATCTGATTCACGCGATGGTTCACGACCTGCGCAACCCGCTCACCGCCATCTACGGCGCGTTCTCCTTCCTCGACGAGATCGTCTCCCCGACACTGCCGCCCGCCACTCTGGAACTATGGAACGTCGCCCGCAACAGCACCAACGGGATGCTGGCGATGGTCAACGAGATTTTGGACATCAGCCGGTTGGAGAGCAATCAGATGCCGGTGGACAAAACGCTGGTGGCGCTGAGGCCGCTGGTGGAAGAGGTGCTGGGGTCGCAGATGCCGCTGGCGGTGCAGAAGGAGATTCGCCTGGACAACGCGGTCGAGGCGTCACTGCCGCCAGTCTGGGCCGATGAGGGGCTGGTGGGGCGCGTGCTGCGGAATCTGGTCGGCAATGCCGTCAAGTTCACGCCGGAGGGAGGGACGGTCACAGTCTCCGCCCGCCTGGACGACGACGGTCAGCGGGTGGTCGTCTTCGTCAAGGACACGGGGAGCGGCATACCGCCGAAGATTCGCAGCCAACTGTTCCGGCGGTTCGTGACCGGAGATCAGCAGGAGCGCGGGAGCGGCCTGGGGCTCGCGTTCTGCAAGATGGCGATCGAGGCGCACGGCGAGCATCTCTGGGTGGAGGACACCTCGCCCGCCGGGACGACCTTTGCCTTTACCCTCCCTCTGTTCCACAAGGCCACCGAGCGGAGTTGAGGGCGGTCAGGGGGTGGC